>NZ_JBZFLK010000010.1:0-256290 GCF_058448985.1 Pseudonocardia sp. DxW
ACGGGGTCGACCGAACCATGGCAAAACAAACTGGCATAAAAACGCCAAAACAATAAATAGCTCGACACACTGTTGAGTTCTCAAAAGACACCCGCACCACACCACCGGCCTCACAACCGGATCCGAAGGCGGATCGCCTTGACCCCACCACCATAAACACCCGAGAAACTCGGACATCCACCGGGGGGACCATCTGGCCAACGGGGCCTGTTGACCGGGCTCTGCGGCCCGTTCTGTCCGGCTCACTCGCTGACAGGAACTAAGTTACGCCACGGTGTCCGGGCGCGTCAAACCGGGGTCCCAAACACCCGCTGACCTGCGCAAACCCTCCGGAGAGGGCGCAGGGCCACCAGGTGGACCCGAGCCGTCCGTGCGACGAACGGTCACCCCGTCCGGCTCTCCCTGCATCCTGATTGACCAGCACCGATCGCGCAAGGGCAGGCGACGAGCGATGGTCGCGAAGTCCGATGGGGACGTCGTTCGTCCTGCGCTCCGGCGCCCGTCCGTCGTCGAGAATTTTTTTCCGACCGTCCGGCGCGGGCCGGGCGGCCGACGAACGGTCGGTGCCCGCCCGCCGGCTGCACCCGGCGGGTACCGCCTGGGGCACACCACGATCACCGGCGGTACGGCGCCGCTCGCCGTGCCGGACACCAACCGGCCCGGCGCTGCGCGAGACTGCCCGCGTGCCGACCGCCGGAGACGTCCTCGATCCCGTCCTGCACCGGCTGCGCGCCGGCAACGGTCCGACGGCCGCCCAGTGGTGCCGGTCCCCGGGGGCGACCAGTCGGGTGCGGGCCACGCTCGTCCAGGACGGGATCGCGCTCGAGGCGGGCGACGGCGCGTTCGGTGTCGTCCGGGCCCGTCCGCTCGCCCTGCCGCTGCGGACCCGCTCGGTGGACCGGATCGCGGTCCCGCTGCTCCTGCCCCTGCTGCACGACATGAGCGGGCTCTTCGCCGAGCTCCGGCGGGTCCTCGCGCCGCACGGCCTGCTCTCGGTCCTGCTGCCGGCGCCTGCGTCGCTCGGCTGGCGCGGCGGCGAGCTGCGCCGCGCGGTGCGGGCGTCCTGGCGGCACCGCTCGGCCGTCGAACACCCGGAGTGGCTGGCGTCGTCGGCGGATTTCGCCGTGCTCGCCGACGACCGGCTGGACTTCACCCTCGACGGGGCGGCCGAGGACCGGCCGGTGGCGGTGGCCGATCTGTGCGCCGCGGGCGTCTATCCGCCCGAGCTGCCGGCGTCGGCGCGGGCCGGGCTGGTCGCACACCGGTACGCGGCGCACCGGGTCCGGCTGCGGCGGATCGTCGCCCGCCGGTGAGGGCCCGCATCGGGTGCCGGGTGCGGCCCCACGGTGCGGCCCGACGACACGGCCGCACGCGCAGTACGGCCGGGCGCTCCCGCTGACGGCCGGCGCTGCACGACACCCCGCCGGTCGCCCGCGCGGGTGTCAGTTCGGGGTGGTGATCTCCGCGGCCGCGCCCGCGACGGTGACCTCCTGCGTCCGGTCCGCGTCCTCCGGCAGCTCGACGACGTCGGCGACGATCGCGGTGATGTTGTCCGGCCCGCCGCCCTCGTTCGCGAGGTCGATCAGCCGCTGCACGATCTCCGCCGGGTCCGCGTCGGCGGCGAGCTCGCTCAGGAGCGCGGCGTCGTCGAGCACGGCGGTCACGCCGTCCGAGCAGAGCAGGAACCGGTCGCCCTCGACGATGTCGATCCGGTCGAGATCGGGCTCCGGGGCGTGGTCGGTGCTCAGCGCGCGCATCAGCACCGAGCGGCGCGGATGGTGGGCGGCCTCCTCGGCGGTGATCTGCCCCTGGTCGACGAGCTGCTGGACCATCGTGTGGTCGTGGGTCAGCTGGGCCAGCCCGCCGTCGCGGAGCCGGTAGATACGCGAGTCGCCGATGTGCGCCAGCGCGAGCTGGTCGCCGGTCAGCAGCAGCGACACGACCGTCGTCCCCATCCCGCGGGTGTCCGGGTCCTCCCCCGCCCGCCGGGACAGCCGGTCGGTCGCGTCGACCAGGGCGGCCGTCATCTCGGCTGCCAGGTCGAGGTCGCCGAGGTCCTGGGGCAACCGTGCGTCCAGCTCGGTGAACGCCGACACCGTCATCGCGCTCGCGATCTCGCCGTGGGCGTGACCGCCCATCCCGTCGGCCACGATCAGGAGCCGGCCGGTCGTCGCGCCGGAGTCCTGGTTCGACGTCCGGCGGCGACCTACATCCGACCCGATCGCGGATCGCAGTCCCAGAACCATGGGGACAGTATGGACGTGACCGTCCGTCAGCGTCGCAGGCGAGGCCCTGTTCGCGCCTGCTTCAACCGTACGGATGGCGGAGCGCGGCCCGCGGCGGCCCGCGGGGCGACGTCGGATGGGTGATCGCTTGCCCGTGTCGCTACGGTTGGGGCCGCGCGCCGCGCCGCTGGTGACGGTGCGCGCAGCCTCCGTAGCTCAGGTGGATAGAGCATGGCCCTTCTAATGCCGTGGTCGCAGGTTCGAGTCCTGCCGGGGGCACCCACGGACCGAATCCCGCCGGTCCCCGCGGTCCGCCCACCCGCCGGGCCCGCTCACCGGTCCCCCGGCCTCGGCCCCGGCCGGGGAGGTGCCCGCGCAGGCACCGGGCAACGCCCACGTCACCGCCGGTGCGGCCGGCCGGCCGTGGCCGGCCGTGGGCCCGGGTACGAGCACCGGGACCACCACCCCCGCCGTCGGCGCGACGACCGGCACGGGCCCCGACCACGCCCGGTAGCGGCCCGACCGGCAACAACGACACCGCGGTCGGGACCGCCGTCGACACCGCGGTCGCCGCGGGCCCGGCGGCCGGCACGGCTCGCCCCGGCGCAGGCCACTGGCAGCGCAGCCGGCGGCAGCGACACCCACCACCGACACCCGACACCCGACACCCACCACCGACACCCGCTACCCGCTACCCGCTACCCGCTACCCGCCTCGCCACGAGCTCGGCGAACGGCACGGCTCGCGCCGGTTCGACCGCGGGCGCGGCCCGTCGGCGCAGACCTCCTCCGGTCCGGCCCCCACCGCAGCAGCGGCCGGTCCACCGGCCGGATGGCCGATGCTCGGCCCGGCACCCGTACCGACGATGTCCCGACGGACGGACGGACGGACAGATGGACGGACGCGGGCGCGGGGCGGGTCCTGCGGGATCGACCACGACCACGGCCGGGAACACGGCCGGACTCACGGCCGGGCTCACGAGAGGGCTCACGACAGGGCTCACGAGGTCGGGACCGTCCCGGACATCCCGCCACGAGCACACGGAGGCGACGACGGTGACCGACCACGAGCAGAACGACCCGGCACCCGGTGCGGGCCTCCCCCCGGTGGTCGACCGGGCGACCTGGCGGGCGGCCCGCGACGCGCTGCTCGCCCGGGAGAAGGCGCACACCCACGAGGGCGACGCGATCGCCGCGGCCCGCAGGCGGCTGCCGATGGTCGAGGTCGACGCGGGCATCGAGGTCGTCGGGCCGGACGGGCCGGTCACGCTGCTCGACGTCTTCGACGGGCGCAGGCAGCTCGTCGCCTACTTCCACGCCTGGTGGCCGGGCCGGACCGCGACGGAGCAGTGCGAGGGCTGCACGTTCTTCAACAGCCAGGTCCGCGAGCTCTCCTACCTCCACTCCCGCGACGTCACCTACGCCACCTTCTGCAAGGGGCCGTACCCGGAGAGCATCCGGTACCGGGACTTCCTGGGGCTGGACATGCCGTGGTACTCGGTCGAGCGGACGGCCCCGCAGCTCCTGGAGGGTCGCGACTGGCAGCGCCACCACCCGGTCTGTTACGTCCGCGACGGCGGGCGGGTGTTCGAGACGTACTACACCGGCGGTCGCGGGGTGGAGGTCATGACACCCACCCACGGGCTGCTGGACATGACGGTGTTCGGGCGTCAGGAGCTCTGGGAGGACTCGCCGGACGGCTGGCCGCGGCCGTGGGGCGACGGGGAGAACTCCGACGGCTGGCGACGCGACGGCCGGCCGATCGTCCAGTGGGCCCGGCTCGACGCCGGCCACCCGGACGACCTGACCCGGTGAGGTCCGGCGGGCGCGCTGCGCGAGCGCCGGGCGGCGCGAACCGGGTGGGACGACCGGGCCGGCGGCTCACCCGCCGGACGCGACCCGGCCGGGACCGGACCGGCGGACGGCTGCGGCGGCGAGCTCGGCGCGGCTGGTGACCGCCAGCTTCGCGAACACGTGGGCCAGGTGGGTCTTCACCGTGGACCGGCTCATGAACAGCCGCACCCCGATCTGCGGGTTCGTCAGCCCGTCGGCGACCAGCGCGACGACCTCGCGCTCCGCCCGGGTCAACCCGTCCCAGCCGGGCGCCGGGCGGCGCCGGGGGCCGCGCGACCGGTTCAGGTAGGCGTGCAGCTCGTCCCGGGACAGCGCAGCGCCCTCAGCCGTCGCGGTCGCCAGTGCGGCCGGCCCGAGCGCGGCGCGCAACCCGGCGAGCAGTGCCGTGTGCCCCGGCCGCTCGGCCGGCGTCCGCGGCCGGTCGACGCGCTCACGGGCGGCGTCGCAGGCGCCGAGCACCCGGGCCGCCCGCAGCGGGTCACCGGGCGCCGCGAGCCGGGCGAGCGCGTCGTAGGAGGAGACGGCGCACGTCCACAGCGCGGCCGCCACCCGCACCTCCAGCGCGCGGTGGTGCAGGTCCCCGGCGGCCGCCGGGGAACGGGCGAGATGGGCCAGCTCGTCGAGGGCGTCCGCACGGACCTGCGGCAGGTCCAGGGCCGCGGCGAGCCGCAGCGCCCGTTCGGCGTGCGCGCGGGCCTCGTCGTCCCGGCCGAGCCCGCGCAGCGCGGCGGCGAGCCCGGGCAGTGCCTGGGCGACGACCGGGTCGTCGCCCAGCGCGGCGGCGGGGCCGGCCGCGGCCCCGAGTGACCGGACGGCCTCCCGGTGTTCCCCGGCCCACCGCTGCACCGTGCCCGCCACCAGCGAGAACCGGCGCAGGACCGCGGACCCGGGCCCGGCGGCCCCGGCCGGGACAGCCCCCACTCGAGCGCGGCGCGGAGGTTGTCGCGCTCGGCCAGCAGGACGGTCCGCCACCGGTCCCGGTCGCGTTCCCGCAGCGCGGCGGCGGCCCCGGCGAACGCGACGTAGTGGTCGAGATAGTGGTCGAGATGGCGCCCGCGCAGCGCCGTGGCCGCTGCCGGTCCCTCCCCGGCTCGCGCAACGCGTACGCGCGGACCGAGTCGAGCAGCCGGAACCGGGTCACCGTCCGCGTCTCGACCAGCACCAGTGACCGGTCGGCGAGCCGCGCGATCCCGGCGAGCGTGCCGCCGCCGCAGACCGCGGTGGCCGCCTCGGCCGTGAACCCACCGTCGAACACCGACAGCCGGCGCAGCAGCCGCCGGTCGGCGGGTTCGAGCAGGTCGAGGCTCCACCCGAGGGACGCGGCCAGCGTGCGGTGCCGGTCGTGCACCCCGCGCGGGCCGTCCACGAGCAGCGCGAACCGGTCGTCGAGCCGGTCCTCGATCTCCGACGGCGTCAGCACCCGGGTCCAGGCGGCGGCCAGCTCGACGGCCAGCGGGATGCCGTCGAGCCTGCGGCAGATCGCCGCCACCGCCCCCGGCTCGATCCCGGCCGCGTCCGGGCACACCAGGGCCGCCCGCTCGGTGGACAGCCGCGCCGCGTCGTCCGGGCCCAACGGCGGGACCGGCCGCACCCGTTCGCCGGGCAGCCCCAGCCGTTCCCGGCTGGTGGCCAGCACCGTCACCTCCGGACAGGTCCGCAGCAGGGCCGCGACCAGCCGGGCGCAGGCGTCCAGGAGGTGCTCGCAGCTGTCCAGGCAGACCAGCGCACGGCGCCCGCGCAGCCACGTCGTCAGCGCGTCGGGCGCGCACCACCCGGTCCGACCGGTACCCGGGCGGCCGCCACCACCTGCGCCACCCGCTCCGGGGAGCCGGCCGACCCGAGATCGGCCCAGCACGCAGGGTCCCCCGGGCGAGCCGCGAGGGCCTGCCGGGCCAGCCGGGTCTTCCCGACACCGCCCGGCCCGGTCACGGTGACGAGACGGTCGCGATCCAGCAGGGCGCGCAGCGCGGCCGGCTCGGCGGACCGCCCGACGAACGACGTCGCGGCCGTCATCGGCGGGGCCCGCCGGGCGACCTCCCGGCGACCACGAGCGCCCGGAGCAGGCAGCCGAACGCGATGACCGTCAGGACGGTGCGGACGACGTGCCAGCCGGCCCACCGGGCCTCGTCGAAGGCGGCCCGCAGGACCGCCGGATCGGCCGCCTGCCCCGGTGCGCCGCCGCCCCGGACGACCAGGTTGAGCGGTTCGTGGACGGCGACCGTGATGAGGAACGCGGCCAGGTGCAGGCCGAACGCCACCAGGACGAGCGCCGACAGCCGCCGGCCGGGCCGGCTGCGGGCGAGCACCGCCGCGGCGCCGGTCGCCGCCGGCGCACCCAGGAACAGCAGCAGGAACAGCGGGGTGAGGATCGCGGCGTCCAGCGCGTGCTGGGCCGCGACGAAGGTGCGGTCGCCGGTCGTCCGCAGTGCGGGCATCACCGTGTGGGCCCAGTCCAGGTACACCCCGGCCAGCAGCCCGGTGGCCAGTGCGGCCACCGGCAGCAGGACCACCGGGGCCGGCCGGAGGTCACCCGGCCGCAGCCGGTTCGGCTCGATCACCCGACCACCCTCGACGGCGCGCCGGTGCCGAACAACCACCGAGTGCGCAACGATCGACGGCTCCAGGGTTCACGAACGGGGGCGCGTGCCGGTGGAACAGCGGGACATCGAGGTCTTCCTGGCGGTCGCCGACGAGCTGCACTTCGGGCGGGCCGCGGAGTCGCTGCGGGTGTCCACCTCACGGGTCAGCCGGACGATCCGGACACTCGAGCGGCGGATCGGCGGTGCGCTGTTCGAGCGCACCAGCCGCTGGGTGCGGCTCACCCCGCTCGGCACCCGGCTGGCCGAGGACCTCCGGCCGGCCCACCGGCAGATCCTGGACGCGGTCGCGCTGGCCAGGGCGACCGCCGGCGCGGCCCGGTCGACGCTGCGGGTCGGGTTCATCGGAGCCGCCTCGGGCCGGTTCGTGCTCGACGTGGCCGAGGCGTTCCGGGCCGGGCATCCCGGCGTCGACGTCGGGCTCCGGGAGATCCAGTTCGGACAGGGGTTCGCGCTGCTGCGCGGCGGCGAGGTCGATCTCGCACTCGCCACGGTGCCCGCCCGCGGCGCGGAGCAGGCACTGCTGCGGGCCGGCCGGGTGCTGACCGAGGAGGGGCAGCTGCTGGCGGTGCCCGCCCGGCACCGGTTCGCCCGCCGGGCGTCGGTGTCGTTCGCCGATCTCGCGCGCACCACCGTGCTGCGCACGCCGCCCACCATCCCCGCCTACTGGGACGACGAGCTCGTCCCGAGCCACACCGCCGACGGCAGGCCGGTCGAGCGCGGCCCGGTGTTCGACACCACCCAGGAGATGCTCGCGCTGATCGGCGCCGGTATCGGCACCTATCCGGTGTCCGCCCAGTTCACCAGCCACTACGTCCGTCCCGACGTGATCTACGTGCCGATCCGCGACGCCCCGCCCTACCAGCGGCGGCTGTTCTGGCTCCGGGGCGCGGAGACCGCCACGATCCGTGACTTCGACCGGGTCGCCAGCGCCGTGTCCGGCACCGGCTGAGATCACCCGCTGTGCCTCCCGACCCCCCGCTCTCTACCCTGCAACCGTGCGGATTCTGGTGGTCGAGGACGACGACCGGGTGGCACGTGGGCTAGTGCGCGCCCTGCTCCGTGCGGGCTACCGCGTCGTGCGTGCCGCCGACGTCACCGAGGCGCTCGGCCTGATCGACGAGCAGGTGCCCGATCTCGCGCTGGTCGACATGGGCCTGCCCGACGGGCACGGCAGCGCGGTGGTGCGCAGGCTGCGCGAGCAACCGGCCTGCGGGGTGCTCGTGGTCACCGCGCAGGACAGCGAGGCGGAGCGGGTGGTCGGGCTGCGCGCGGGCGCCGACGACTACGTCGTCAAGCCGTTCAGCCTGGCCGAGCTGCTCGCCCGGATCGAGGCGGTGAGCAGGCGGACCCGGGCGCTGCGGCAGGCCGTCGCGCCGGCCGCCGTCGTGCACCGCTGGGGCACGCTCGAGCTCGACGTGACCGCCCGGACCGTGCGGGACGCCGCCGACGGCTGGTCGGCCTCGCTCACCGCGATCGAGTCCGCGGTGCTGGCGCTGCTGTTCGAGCGGGCCGGGCAGCCGGTGGAGCGCGGGTTCGTGATCGACCAGGTGTGGGAGGCCCCGACCGAGTCCAGCTCGCGCACCCTGGACACGCACATGGCCACGCTGCGCGGCAAGCTCGGGGGCCGGGTCACCATCCGCACCCTGCGCGGCGTCGGATACCAGGTCGGCCCGTGAGACGCCGGCTGGTCGTGGCGATCGCGCCACTGCTCGTCCTGCTGATGCTGGGCGTGCTGGTGCCGACCGCCGGGACCGTCGCCGAACGGCACACCGCCACGCTGGTCGCCGACCGGCTCAGCGACGCGAGCCGGTTCTCGGTGCTGGCCCTCACCGCGCTGACCGGCGGGACCGCGCTGCAGGCCGACCTGGTGCGGCTGCGCGCCGAGCTCGACGAGTACGCCGACCTCTACGACACCCCGATGTGGTTCCTCGACCGCGAGCAGCAGGTGCTGCACGCCACCGACGGCTCGCCGCCGCCCGCGGCCGCGACGGACCGGCTGACCGGCGTGCTGGCCGGGCAGCTGCCGCCGGTGGAACGCACCGTCTGGCCGTGGCGGATCGAGCCCGAGCTGATCGTGACGCCGGTCGGCCGGGACTCCCAGGTCGTCGCCGCGCTGGTGCTCGCCGTCCCGACGGACTCGGTGCGCGCCGAGATCCTCGGCGACTGGGCGCTGCTGGGCGGGCTGTTCGCGCTGGTCGCGACGCTGGCGGTGTGGCTGGTCGGGCCGATGACCCGGTGGATCCTGCGGCCGGTCGCGGACCTGGAACGCAGCGCGGCCGCGGTCCGCGCCGGCCGGCTGGACGCCCGCGCCGCACCCGACTCCGGGCCGCCGGAGCTGCGCAACCTCACCGCCGGCTTCAACGACATGGTCGACGCGGTGCGCCGCACCATCGAACGTCAGCAGCGGTTCGTCGCCGACGCCGCCCACCAGCTGCGCAACCCGATCGCCTCGGTCCGGCTGTCGGTGGAGAACCTGGAACCGCACCTGGCCGCCGACGACGACGCGCGGGTCGCCTACTCCGACGCCGTCGACGATCTCGACCGGATGAGCACCGTGCTGTCCAGCATGCTCGCCGCCACCGCGGTCGCCGACCGGCCCGCCGCGTCGTCCGGGCCGGTCGGGACGGCGCTGGGACACCGCGCCGCGGCCTGGCGGGCGGCCGCCGAGGAGGCCGGGATGGAGTTCGCCGAGGACCTGACCGCCACCGCGACCCGGGTGCGGGAGCCGACCGGCGGGCTCGCCGCGGCCGTCGACGAGCTGGTCGCGAACGCCGTCCGGCTCTCCCGCGGCAGCACCGTCACGGTGCGCGGCCGCCCGGACGGGGCCGGCTACCGGATCGACGTCGTCGACGACGGCCGCGGGCTGGACGAGGAGGGCAGGCGGCGCGCGACGGAGCGCTTCTGGCGCAGCCCGCACGACCAGAACGTCCCCGGCACCGGGCTCGGGCTGGCCATTGTCGCCCAGGTGCTCGGCGACGCGGGCGGGTCGCTGGAGCTGACCGGGACGCCCGGCGGCGGGCTGACCGCCGTCGTCCGGGTGCCGCCCGCGACCTGAGCGCCGGTCAGGGCTTGCGTTCCCGGAACCAGCGCCGGGCACCCGGGTGCAGCGCGACCGGGGTGGTCGCCGCGCCGGTGCGCGGGTTGATCTGGCTCGCCTCGCCGCGCACCCGGGACAGCTCGGCGGCGTGCGCGAACAGCACCCCGGTCAGCCAGTTCGCGAGCTGCTCGTCCATCGAGGGCTGCACCGCGAGCAGGGTCGGCACGGCCAGCGCCGGCGCCGACTCCATCGGCGGGTACATCGTCGCCGGGACCACCACCGGCACGTACTCCAGCGGATGGGCCCGGACCAGCGGCTCGACCTGGGCGGTCAGGTCGAGCAGCCGCACCGCGCCGTCGCGGGCCAGCTCGGTGACCGCCGGGGTGGGCATCCCGGTGAGGCTGAGCACCGCGTCGACCTCGCCGGAGCGGAACGCGCGCACCGAGTCGGCCTGCGAGTAGCTGCGCAGGTCGGCGTCGCTGCCGGCCTGGTCCAGCAGCCGGCGGGCCAGGTACCGGGTCCCGGACAGCGGCATCCCGGCGGCGAGCGTCGCGCCGTCGAGGTCGCGCAGGTCGCTCGCGGTGCTGCCGGACGGGACGAGCACGTGCATCACCGAGTCGAAGACCCGGGCGAGCGCCATCACCTGCCCGGCGTGCGCCGCGGCGACGTCGACGTTGACGAACGCCATCTCGACCCGGCCGCCGGTCAGCATCGCCATGTTCTCCGGCGCCGCGTCGGTGTAGACGAGCTCGACGACGGGCCGGCCCCACGCCCGGTCGAGTACCCCGGCCAGTGCGAGACCGATCTCCCGGTAGACCGCCCCCTCCGGGCCGGTGGCCAGCCGGAACGGCTCCGGCGGCCGCGGCGGCGCCGGGGCGCAGCCGGTGACCAGACCGCCGCCGAGCGCCAGTCCGGCGAGGGCGCCGGAGGTGCGCAGCAGCGCGCGACGCGACAGCCCGGTCATGTCCGAAGGGTACGGCGCACCCGATATGACCGGTACGTCAAGCCAATCCCAAGAAGCCGTCCACGGAGTGGAAGACCGGGCCGCCGGCCGGGAGCCTCCCTGCAGCATCGTGACGCGAGGGAGCGAACCATGAGCAGTCCCACGGCGGACCCGGGACCACCGACGGTCGACCGGTCGCAGCGGAAGCGGACACCCATCTGGAAGCACCTGTACTTCTGGGTGCTGATCGGCATCAGTGCCGGAATCCTCGTCGGGCTGCTGCTGCCCGAGGTCGGCGCGCAGATGCAGTGGCTGGCCACCCTGTTCATCGACCTGGTGAAGGTGGTCATCGCCCCGGTCATCTTCGCGACCGTGGTCGTCGGCATCGCCGGCCTGGGCAACCTGGCCAAGGTCGGCGGCCTGGCCCTGCGGACGGTCATCTACTTCAACGCCACCACGGTCGTCGCGCTCGGCCTGGGCCTGATCACGATCAACCTGATCGCGCCGGGCGCCGGCCTGGGCTACAACCGGGAGACGTTCGACGGCTCGGCCGCGAACGACACCATCGAGTCCGCGGGCGGCGCCGCGGGCGGCGGCTTCACCGACTTCATCCTCAACCTGGCGCCGACCTCGTTCGCGTCGGCGTTCGTCGACGGGCAGCTGCTGCAGGTGCTGCTGCTGGCGATCCTGGTCGGCGTCGCGATCACCATGCTCGGTGAGCGCGGCAAGAGCGTCGTCTACGCGCTCGACTCGTTCGCCAAGGTCATGTTCGGCGTCATCAAGCTGGTCATGTGGGTCGCGCCGATCGGCGCGTTCGGCGGCATCGCCTACACCATCGGCGAGCACGGCAGCGCGATCCTGGGCAGCCTGGCGCAGCTCATGGTCACCTTCTGGCTGACCTGCCTGCTGTTCATCTTCTTCTGCCTCGGCCCGATCTGCCGGCTCGCCGGCTTCTCGATCCTGAAGTACATCCGCTACATCAAGGACGAGCTGCTGATCGTGCTCGGCACGTCGTCGTCGGAGACGGTGCTGCCGCGGATGATGACGAAGCTGGAGGCGGCCGGCACGCCGAAGCACGTCGTCGGCCTGACCATCCCGACCGGCTACTCGTTCAACCTCGACGGCACCGCCATCTACATGACGATGGGCGCGATGTTCATCGCCCAGGCGTTCGGCGTCGACGTGCCGATCTCCACCCAGATCGGCCTGCTGCTGTTCATGCTGATCTCGTCGAACGGCGCCGCGGGCGTCTCCGGCGCCGGGCTGGTCACCCTCGCGGCCTCGATCGCCGCGTTCGACCACATCATCCCGCTGGTCGGCCTCGCGCTGATCGTCGGCATCGACCGCTTCATGTCCGAGGGCCGCGCGCTGACCAACCTCACCGGCAACGGGATCGGCACCCTGGTGATCGCCCGCTGGACCGGGGAGCTGGACCGGGAACGGCTCGAGGACGTCCTCAACGACCCGGGCCAGGTCGACGTCGACGAGCTGATGAAGGCCGAGGCCCAGGGCCACGGCCCGGCCGCGCCCACCGCCCTGGACGCCTCGGCCGAGGCGTCCGAGCGCAAGGCCGCCGTCGCCACCGTGAACACCGGCGAGGGCGAGGTGCAGGCCGGCCGGGACCTGGAGTCCGGCCCGGGGCGCTGAGCCCCGCACGACCGCCACGACGGCCCGTCCCGAGCACCGCCCGGGGCGGGCCGTCGGCCGTCGCGACCCGATCCGCCGGCCCGGCCGGTGGACCGGCACCGATCTGTGTCAGGAACGTCGACCCGCGGCAACCCGCCCGCAACAGCGGATCCGCACCCTCTGGATCACACGAACCGGTGATACAGGACGAGAGGGTGCCGATGACCCACCCCGGCCGACCCCACCGCGACGACGTCCGGCTCGCGGCCCGAGCGCGTGCCGCCCGGCCCCAGCGGGTGCGCGTCGCCTCCGCGCTCGGCGCCCACGGCGCGCTGGTCACCAGCCTGCGGATCGGCGAGATCGGGGTGAACGACCGGCTCGACGAGGCCGAGCTGGGCGTCCGGTTCTCGGTGAGCCGCAACGCGATGCGCAGCGCACTGCGGCTGCTGGCGGCGGAGGGGGTGGTGTCGCGGTCGCCGCGGGCCGGGACCGTCGTCACCTCCGGGATGATCGACATCCCGATCGACAACGGCGTCGCCTGGAACATCGGGACCGACCCGGAGCGCCAGGTGGTGATCACCGACAACCGCTACATCGCGTCGTCCCCGGTCACCCGGCACCACCTGCGCACCACGGCGAGCCGGGTGCACGCCTGCGAGGTGCTCGACCTGCACGTCGGCAACCCGATCCTGCTCTACACCCGGTACACCCTCGACGAGGGACGGGACCGGCCGCTCGTCCCGCGCAGCGACGACGGGCGGTTCGAGGAGACCTTCGAGCGGACTTACCGGAGCCCGCTGGCCCGGATCGACACCTGGGTCGAGGGCCGCGCCGCCGACGACCGCACCGCCACCCAGCTGCGCACCTCCCCGGGCGCGCCGCTGATCGTCAAGTCCCGGGTGCTGTGGAGCGCCGACGGCAGACCGCGCGAGTTCAGCATCACGCACTACCCGGCGGCCCGCGTCGTGCTGTCCACCACGACCAGCGGGGCCGAGCTCGACGACGACCCGCTCGCCGCACCGTTCCCCGCGGCGCAGCCGACGCCGCCCGGCCCGGCGGCGGCCCCGACGTTGCTCCGGAGCTCGCACGCCGACCTGCACATGGAGCTGCGGGCCGCGATCCGGGAGGGGATCCTCCCGGCCGGCTCCCGGCCGGTGGAGGCCGACCTGGCCCGCACCTACGGCGCCGCCCGCTCGACCATGCAGCAGGTGCTCGCGCAGCTGCACGCCGAGGGCACGCTGGTCCGCCGCAACGGGCACACCGTCGTCCGCCCGGTCACCGCCTACCGGCTCAACTCCGGCGTCCCGTTCCGGGAGAGCGAGGCCGGCCGGCACGGCTACCGGCACCTCACCTCGGTCACCATCCCGGTCGCGCCGTTCCTCAGCCGGATGCTGCCGACGGCCGGTGACACCGTCGCGCTGGACGAGTTCCTGGTGCACCGGGACGGCCGGCCGTCCTCGCTGTACCTGCGCTACACCGAACCCAGCGCGGACCCGCGCCCGCTGGTGGTGGGCACCCGCCACGAGTTCAGCTCCGCGTTCCGGCGCACCTACGGGCGCCCGCCCGGCCGGATCCTCACCAACCTGCACGCGGTGTGCGCCGACGAGGCCGCGGCCCGCCGGCTGCGTGTCGCACCCGGCGCGGTGCTGCTGCTCTGCGAGCGGCTGCTGATCGACGCCGACGGGCGGCCCCGGGAGTTCAGCCACGCCTACCGCAGCGCCGCGCAGAGCTGCCTGGCGACCCGGACGCTGCTCGGCCACGCATCCCCGGCCGCCGTCTGCGCCTGACGGCACCCCAGGCGGCCGGGGCGGCATCGTCGGCTCGGCCCGCGCACCGGCCGGGGTGGCACGGCTCAGCCCGGCCCACCCGTGGGCCGGGGCCCGGCGCGGTCGGCCGGCCCGACCGCCGCGGCCCGGTCGTCGGGGCCGGTGCGCGGCCCGTCCGGCCGGCGCTGCTCGCCGGCGGCGCCGCCGGCCGGCCGGCGCACCCGCCACGGGCCGCCGCGCAGCACCGCGAACAGCAGCGCCAGCGCCGCCGCGCCGGCGCTCACCCCCATCGCGACCGAGAACGCGAGGACCACCGGGCCGTCGTCGGTCTGCCCCGCGTAGCTGCCCACCCCGCCGGTGACCACGATCAGCAGGCTCACCGAGGTGCCGACCGCCTGCCCGCTGTTGTAGAGCATCGAGCGCACCGAGTTGGCCACCGCGCGCCGCCGCGGCGCCACCCCGGCCATGATCGCCTCGGTGTTCGGGGCGGTGAAGAACCCCACCCCGAGACCGACGACGACCAGCCAGGCCGCGGCGACCGGCATCGACGGGTTCGCCGTGGACGCCGCCGACCCGGCCAGGCCGACGACGAGCAGCAGCCCGCCGCCCGCCGACACCGCCCGCGCCGTCAGCACCCGGCTCAGCCGCCCGGTGAGCGGGGTCGCGGTCATCATCGCCAGCGCCAGCGCGGTGAGCACGGCGCCCGCCTCGGCGGCGCTGCGCCCGCCGACGATCTGCTGGTGCAGCACGACGAGCACGGTGATGCCGGCCCTGGCACAGGAGTTGAAGTAGGCCGCGGCGTAGGCGCAGGCCCGGCGCAGGTCCCGGACCAGCGCCGGGTCCACCAGCGGATGCCGGGACCGGCGTTCGACGAGCACGAACAGCACCCCGGCGAGCACTCCCGCCAGGCCGACGCCGAGCACCAGCGGATCGGCGAGCCCGGCGGTGGCGCTGCGGTTGATCGCGTAGATGACCGCGGTCAGGCAGGCGACCGAGAGCACCGCGCCGGCCACGTCGAACCGCTCCCGCACCGCGCCGTGCGGGCGGCCGCCGGGGATCAGCCGGATCCCCAGCAGCAGCGCCACCAGCCCGAACGGGAGGTTGATCAGGAACACCGAGGTCCACCCGAAGGTCGAGACCAGCACCCCGCCGATGGCCGGGCCGAGCGTGTTCCCGACAGCGGCGGCGGTCATGTTGACGCTCAGCGCCTGGGCGAGACGTTCCCGGGGATAGGCGTCGGCGATGATCGCCGTGGTGTTCGCGACGATCGTCGCCGCCGCCACCCCCTGCAGCGCCCGCAGCAGCACGAACGTCGCCGCGTTCGGAGCGAGCACGGCGAGCGCGCTGGCCACCATGAAACCGGCCATCCCGCCGAGGAAGATGCGTTTGCGGCCGATCATGTCCGAGATCCGGCCGAAGATCAGGATCGACGCGGTGTTGGCCAGCATGAAGGCGAGCAGGAACCAGTCCGCGACGCCCGCCGGCGCGTCGAACGCGGCCGAGAGCTCCGGCAGCGCCACGTTCACCGAGGTGCCGTTGACCAGCACCAGCAGCAGCCCGAAGCTGGTGACCCACAGGACCGAGGAGGCGCCGGGCCGGTCGGCCCGGGCGCCCCCCGTCACGCCTGGACCTCGAGGTTGCCGTAGTCGATGGCGTTCTCCGAGCGGTAGGCGAAGCCGTGCACGGTGCTGCGGAACACCTGCGAGGGCTGGATGCCGCAGACGAAGATCTCCGGCGTGGACTCCAGCAGGATGGTCTGCGCCCGGTGCCACAGCTCCCCCGCCTCCGGGCTGAGCGGATCGGGCAGCGCCTGCGCCCGGTCCACCACCTCCCAGAACTCCCGGGACGCCGGCTCGTCCCAGCGGGACGGGTTGGACGGGTCGTCGTCCGGCCGCCAGAAGATCGTGCAGGCGTAGGTGGGGGTCTGCACCTGCGATCGGTTGCGGTAGATGAGCGCCTGGTTGGTGGCCTCGGTCCGGGCGGTGCCGAAGTCCGCGGCCGCCATCTGGGCGACGTCGATGGTGAAGCCGGCGTCGGCGGCGTAGGAGCGCAGCAGCACGCAGGTGTCGACGAGATCGGGGTTCGCGGTGGACACCGCGACGGTGAAGGAGACGCCGTCCGGGAAGCCGGCCTCGGCCAGCAGTTCGCGGGCGCGGGCCGGGTCGTAGCCGTAGCGGGGCAGTCCGTCGGTCGTGTAGTTGAGGGTGTTCGGGTTGATGTTGCCGATCATCGGCACGGCCCGGCCGTTGTAGATCTCGGCGGCGATCTGGTCGTAGGGCACCGCGTGGGCCATCGCGCGGCGCACCGCCGGGTCGTCGAACGGCGCCTTGTTCGTGACCAGCGTCAGGTCGACGTACTCGATCGGGTCGGCCTCGGGCACCACGACGCCGTCGTTGCCGGCCAGCCGGGCCTGGTCGGCGGGCCGGATCGCCTGCGCCATCTCGACGTCGCCGGCCACCACCAGGCTGGCCCGGGTGCCGGCGTCGCCGACCACCCGCAGGGTGACCTGGGAGATCGCCGGCTCGCCGAGTGCGTAGTGCTCGTTCGCCGTCAGGATCATCTCCTGGTCGGGGACCTGCGAGGTGACGTGGTACGGCCCGAGGCCCCAGCCGCCGTTCACCCGCGCCCACTCCAGCGCGTAGGGATCGTCCGGGGTGGCGTGCTCCTGCAACGCGGTGGAGTCGTAGACGTGGCCCTGCAGGTTCGCGAGCAACCCGAGGAAGGTGAGCCCGAAGCCCGCCGACAGCAGCTCGAACGCGACGGTCCGGTCGTCCACCCTGGTGATCGCCTCCGGGCCGGCGAACCCGGACTCCCAGACCGAGCGGCTGTAGGTGGGCACGTTCCACTTGCGCTCGAAGGAGTACAGGACGTCGTCGGCGGTGATCGTGTTGCCCAGCGGGCTCATCAGCCCGTCACGCAGCACGAAGGTGTAGGTCAGGCCGTCGTCGGACACCTCGTAGCTCTCGGCCAGGTAGCCGACGTAGGTGTTGAAGTCCTGCACGACGGTGTCCGGGGTGAGCCCCGGGATGTAGGGGTTGCGGACCAGCCCGGCCTGCAGGTTGGCGTTCATCTCGAACGACTCCAGGTTGATCCCTCCCCCGCCGACGACGCCGTCCAGGGTGGGGGCGAGCGCGGGCACGGCGACGACCAGCTGCCGGACGCCGTCCCCGCCGCCGGAGGCCCCGCCGGCCGGGGCGCCGGACCGGTCGGCGCAACCGGCGAGTGCCAGTGCGGCGATGCCGCCGAGGGTGCCGGTCAGCAGGCTGCGCCTGCTGAGGCCGCGGCCGATCGCGCGGGCGGGGTCGAACTCGTTCACGGGTGTCCTCCGGGGGAAGGTGGTGGTGGGTGGGACGGGTCAGCGCGCCGCGGGGCCCCGGCTGAGCCGGGTCAGTGCGCCGGACAGCGAGGCGGCGGTGATCACCGCGAGGCAGAGCGCGAGTGCCGGGAAGAGGGTGGTCCACCAGCCGCCGAGCATCACGTCGGAGACGCCGGTGGAGATCATGTAGCCCCACTCCGGGGTGGGCGGGTTGAGCCCGATCCCGAGGAAGCCCAGCGAGGCCAGGACGACGATCGACACGCCGAAGACGTTCGAGCTGTTCTCGATGGCCGGCCGCGCCGAGTTGGGCAGCACGTGGCGCACGGTGACCCGCCACGGCCGCAGGCCCGCCATCAGCGCCGCGTCGACGAACGCCTCACCGCGCACCCGGAGCACCTCGGCGCGGGTGAGCCGGGCCTGGTTGGGCAGCAGGATCAGGGCGAGCGCGGCGCTGAGGCTGGTCATCGTCGCCCCGAACAGGCCGACGATCACCACCCCGACCACCAGCGGCGGCACCGAGTCGGCCAGGTCGATCCCGCGGGTGACGCCCCGGCCGAGCAGCCCGAACGCACCGGCGCGGGCCTCGTTGGTGCCGACCGCGATCCCGACGACCAGGCCGCCGGCCGTGGCGAACACCGTCACCAGCAGCGCCATCGTCAGGTTGACCTGCGCCGCCGCGACGGTCCGGGAGAAGACGTCCATCCCGGTCGAGTCGGTGCCGAACAGGTGCCCCGCACCGGGCGGCAGGTTCGCCGGGGCGACCACCCGCTCCGGGTCGTAGGGCACCACCAGCCGGGCCGTCGCGATCACGCCGAGCAGCGCGGCCAGCGGCCACAACGCCCACCACGCCCGCGGCACCGAACCGATCCGCCCGACGCCCGGGAGACGCGCCACCACGGTGCTGCCTCGTACTGCCATCACTGCTCCATCCGCACGCCCGGCCGCCTGCGCGGATCGAGCAGCATGTTGACGATGTCGACGACCAGGAAGGTCACGAGGCTGAGCGCGGCGATGACCACCAGGAAGCCCTGCAGCCCGAGGAAGTCGAGGGTGTCCACCGAGTCCAGGGCGAACTGGCCGACCCCGCCGAAGCCGAACAGCTGCTCGAGCACGATCACCCCGCCGAGCAGCGCGCCGAACTTGGCGCCGAGCATCACGATCGAGCTGGCGCAGGCCCGGCGGAGCACGCTGCGGTAGATCGACCAGCGGGTCGCCCCGGAGGCCACCTTGAACAGCGTCGCCGGATCGGCGCGCTGCTCCTCGATGCCCAGGCTCAGCTGCCGCCAGAGCCCCGAGGTGTGCACCACGACGATCACCGCGAGCGGCAGCACGTAGCGGGCCGCGATCGCCGCGAACACGTCCCACCGGCCGGTGAGCACGGCGTCGACCAGCGGGAACCCGAGCACCAGCGGCTGCTGGGTGCCGGGCGGGACCCGCCCGACCGGGGCCGGGACGATCCGCAGCGCCACGTAGAACAGGACCAGCCCGACGATCGCGACCGCGAAGTCCGGGAGCGCGCCGGTGGTCTTGGCGTAGAACCGCATCGCCCCGTGCACCCGGTCTCTGGTGCTGGTCATCGCGATCATGCCGAGCAGCAGCGTCGCCAGCAGCGAGGCGAGCAGGCCGAGCACGATCAGCTCCAGGGTGCCCGGGAGCCGGGTCATCAGCTCAATCCAGACCGCCCGCCCGGTCACCGCGGAGTTGCCCAGGTCGAACCGGAGCAGCGCGCCCATGAACGTGACGAACTGCGACCAGATCGAGCCGGACAGGCCCATCGCCTCGGCCATCCGGTCGTACTCCTGCTGGGAGAACCCGCCCGAGGTGTCGATCCGGGCGAGCACCGGGTCCCCGGGGACCAGGCGCACCAGGAAGAACGCCGCGGCGGCGAAGGCCAGTACGTGCACCGGCAGCGCCAGGGTCCGGGTGATCCACCACCGGTTGCGCCGCAGCAGGCCGCGAAGCTGTTCGATCACGGCTGTACTCCTCTCTGCACCGGTCCACCGGGCTCGAACAAGGGGGGCGGGACGTCCGGCGGCCCGATCCGGTCGTGTTCGGACCAGGAGCCGCCGCGGGCCAGCGAGGCCGCCGTCGCGGCCAGCGCGCAGCCGAGCAGGACCGCGCCGGCGGCCCGGAAACCGGCGAGCACCTCGGGATCGGCGCCGGTGACGGCGTCGTACCCGGCGAACCCGCCCGCGGTGAGCGCCGCGGTCACCAGCACCAGCACCACCGCGTTGCCGCCGGTCTGCCCGCTGTTGAACAGCACCGAGCGGACGCCGTTGGCGATGCCCCGCCGGGCGGTCGGCAGGGCCGCCATGATCGAGGCGGTGTTCGGGGCGGTGAAGATCCCGTTCCCGGCACCGATCAGCAGCAGCCCGACGAGGAACACCGGGCCGGGCGGCCCGCCGTCCAGCCCCCACAGCACGGCGCCGTAGCCCGCCGCGGAGACCGCGCAGCCGGCCGAGGACACCGCACGCGGGGACAGCCAGCGCGCCGCCAGCCCGGCCACCGGCGAGGTCACGACCAGCGCGACCGCGGTGAGCGCGGCGGCGACACCGGCGTCCGCGGCCGAGCTGCCGATCACGATCTGCTGGTAGAGCACCACCACGACCAGCACCCCGGCCTGCGGCACGGCCATCAGGAAGGCGGTCGCGTAGGCGCACGCCCTGGACCACTCGGTGATCACCGCGATGTCCACCAGCGGGGACGGCACCCGCTGCTCCACCAGCACGAACAGGCCCAGCAGGACGAGCCCGGCGAGCGCCAGCGCCGGGGCGGCGGTGCCCCAGCCCGGGTCGGCGAGCCGGTTCACCCCGAGCACCAGCGCGCCCAGCCCGGCCGCGACCAGCACGGCGCCCGGCAGGTCGAGGCGTTCCCCGTCGCGGGGCCGGTGCGCGTCCCGGCGCAGCACGGCCAGCCCGAGCGCCACCGCGGCGAGCCCGAACGGGACGTTCACCAGGAACAGCGACCGCCACCCGTAGGCGTCGAGCAGCCGGCCGCCGATCACCGGGCCGACGATCATCGCGACCGAGGCCATCATGATGTTGACGCTGAGCCCGAGCGCGAGCCGGCGGGGCGGGAACGCGTCGGAGATCATCGCGTTGGCGTTCGGGATGATCGCGGCGGCGCCGACGCCCTGGGCGACCCGGGCGGCGATCAGCGGGCCGATCTCGTCGGTCCCGGCCGCGACCAGGCTGGCGACGATCATCAGGACCAGCCCGCCGAGGTAGAGCCTGCGCCGGCCGATCATGTCCGAGAGCCGCGAGAAGACCAGCACGCAGACGCTCAGCGCGAGCATGAAACCGAGCAGCAGCCAGTCCACGGTGGACGCGCTCGCCGCCAGGTCGGCGGAGATCGCGGGCAGCGCGACGGTCACCGCGGTGCTGTTGAGGAACACCAGCTGCCCGCCGAGCGTGGTCACCGCGACGACCGTCCACGGGCGCGGATGGCGGCCCGCGCCGGTGGCCCGGCGGTCGCCGGTCGCCGGGCCGTTCACGCGACCGGATCGACGGCGACGACCCGGCGCGGGCCGCGGCGGTAGGCGTCGAGCAGGGTGCGGGTGTAGGGGTGCTCCGGCCGCTCCACGACCTGCTCGGTCGGCCCGGTCTCGACCACCGCGCCGTGCCGCATCACCAGCAGGGTGTCGGCGATGAACGTGGTGGCGGGCAGGCCGTGCGAGATGAACCCGAGGCCGACCCGGTAGGTCTCGCAGTAGTCGCGGATCATGTTCAGCACGGCGCCCTGCACCGACACGTCCAGCGCCGAGACGACCTCGTCGCACAGCAGGATCTGCGGCCGCACCACCAGTGACCTGGCCAGCGCGAACCGTTGCCGCTGCCCGCCGGAGACCTGGCTCGGGTAGCGGTCGAGCAGCGCCGGATCGAGCTGGAGCAGGCCGAGCACGTCGCGGATCTCGGCGTCCGCGGCGGGGCCGGTGACCTCGCGCAGCACCCGCAGCGGGGTGGCGACGGCGTCGCGCAGGGTCCGCCGCGGGTCGAACGCGGAGAAGGTGTCCTGCGCGACGAACTGGACGGCCCGCCGGAACTCCCGGCGCTCGCGCGGCATGGACAGCATCCGGCTGATCGGCCGCCCGTCGAGGTGGATCGCGCCCGCCGTGGGCGTCTCGAACCCGACCAGCAGCCGGGCCAGCGTGGACTTGCCGGAGCCGG
Organism: Pseudonocardia sp. DxW; assembly: GCF_058448985.1. Lineage (NCBI taxonomy): Bacteria > Bacillati > Actinomycetota > Actinomycetes > Pseudonocardiales > Pseudonocardiaceae > Pseudonocardia > Pseudonocardia sp. DxW. The sequence goes on from NZ_JBZFLK010000010.1 coordinate 21,533, forward strand.
ACTCCCCGACGATGCCCAGCGCCGTCGAGGTGTCGATCTCCAGGTCCATCGGCTGCACCGCGACGGTGCGGCCCGCGCCGCGGCCGAACACCTTGGTCAGTCCCTCGACCTGCAGGGTGGTCATGCCGGTACCGCCCGGCCCGCCCCGGCGAGCTGCTCGGCGAGCATCGTGTCGTCCAGGGTGGGCAGCCGGTCGGCGCGCGCCGACTCCAGCGTCGGGACGCAGGAGGTGAGCGCGAGCGTGTAGCGGTGGGTGGCGTCGGACTCGATCCGGTCGGCGCGGCAGATGTCGACGATCTCGCCGCGGTACATGACGACGACCCGGTCGACGTACATCCGGCACAGCTCGATGTCGTGGCTGACCACGAGCAGCCCGGCCCCGGTGCGGTCGGTCATGTCCCGCAGCAGGTCCATCACCTCGCGGCTGACCGCGGCGTCCAGTGCGCTGGTCGGCTCGTCGGCGATCAGCAGCCGCGGGTCGCTGCAGACGGCGAGCGCGAGCATCACCCGCTGCCGCATGCCGCCGGAGAGCTCGTAGGGCCGCAGCCGCAGGATCCGGTCGGTGTCGGCGAGGCCGACGCTGCGCAGCAGCTCCGCGGCCCGGGCCCGGGCCGCGGCCGGCCGGATCCGTTCCAGCCCGCGCAGCACGTCGACGAACTGGCTGCCGATCGGGGCGACCGGGTCCAGCGAGACCATCGCGTTCTGGAAGACCATCGACATGCCGGGCGTGCGGTACGGGATCGGCGGCCGGACCGGGCTGCGGTGCACCGGGCGGCCGTCGAACTCGAACCGGCCGAACACCGCCTCCGCCCCCGGTGCGGTGAGCAGCCCGGCGATCGCCAGCGCGAGCGTGGTCTTGCCGGAGCCGGACTCGCCGACGATGGCGACCCGTTCCCCGTACCCGATCGAGAACGTGGCGTCGCGGACGGCGACGGCGGGGCCGGCCTGCGCCGGGTAGCTGATCGTGGCGTCCTCGACGACGAGCAGGTCGTGACTGGTACCGCTCATGGTTGCCTCTCCTCACAGCGGCGGGGCGGGGGCGGGAGCGGCCACGGCGCCGCCCGCTGCCGGGCCCGTCAGAACTCGAGCAGGTTGTCCCGGAAATGGGCCGAGCCGTAGTCGGTACGGGTGAGCCCGCGACGCTGCAGGGCCGGTGCCAGGCCGTCGGCGATCTCGCTGACGTAGCGGCGGTTGAGGTCGAAGTTGGCGATCAGGAACCCGTCGCCGCCGACCTCCTGCATGACCTCGTCCATCTGCGCGGCGACGGTGTCCGGGCTGCCGACGAACTCCAGCGAGCCGGTGCCCTTGCGCAGGATCTCCCGGGGGGTGCGCCCGATCGCCTGGGCCAGCATCTGCTGGTGGCCGTTGGTGGTGGCGGTCTCCGGGATCGGCTCGTCGAGGTCCCACCGGGCGAAGTCGATCCCGGAGTGCCGGGACAGGTGCAGCAGGCCGAGCTCGGGATGGGCCTCGGCGAACCGCTGCTGGCGCTCGCGCTTGGCGTGCGCCTCCTCGTCGGTCTCGCCGAGCACCGGCGAGGTCATGAACAGCACCTTCACGTCGTCGGGGTCGCGGCCGAACTCCTGGGCGGTGGCCCGGACGTCCGCCCGGAACTGCGTCATCGCGCCGACGCCGCCCTCCACCCCGGAGATCACCGAGTTGGCGCTGCGCGCGGCGAACCGCTTCCCCCGCGGCGACCCGCCCGCCTGGACGAACACCGGCCTGCCCTGCGGGGACTGCGGCGCGTTCAGCGGGCCGCGGCAGCCGAAGAACTTCCCGTCGAAGTCGACCGTGTGCACCTTGGTGTGGTCGCCCCAGGTGCCGGTCTCCTCGTCCAGGACGACGGCGTCGGGCTCCCAGGACTCCCACAGCGCGCAGGCCAGGTCGAAGAACTCGTCGGCCATGTCGTAGCGCAGGTCGTGCTCGAACAGCTCGTCCCGGCCGTAGTTCTGGGCGGCCCGGTGGCTGGAGGAGGTGACGATGTTCCAGCCGGTCCGGCCGCGCGACATGTGGTCCAGGGTGTTGATCTTCCGGGCCAGCATGTACGGCTGGTACTCGGTGACCGACAGCGTCGGGACCACGCCGATCCGGGTGGTGAAGTGCGCCATCAGCGGGGCCAGCACGCTCGGGTCCATCTTGGGCGTGGCGGTCGCGCTGCGGACGTAGGCCTCGAAGCTGGACCCGTAGGCGTCCGGGACGTAGGACGAGTCCTCGATAATGATGTAGTCGAACCGGGCGCGCTCGAGCGCCTGGGCGATGTCGATCCACAGCTGCGGGTCCGCCCAGTCCGAGCCGCCGCGGCCGGACCAGGTACGGCCCCAGGACTTGACACCGAAACCACCGGCGCCGAACCAGGCCATGTGGAAGGGGCGTGCCGGCATGGCAGCCCTCCTTTCGTCGTCCGGCCTCCGAGCGGAGGCGGTGCGGTCAGAAGTCGCGCAGGTTGTCCCGGAACAGGCGGTGCCGGTAGCCGTCCCGGATCAGCCCGCGCCGGCGCAGCTCGGGGGCCAGCCCGGAGCAGATCGCGTCGATGTAGCGGCGGGTGTGGGTCAGCCCGGTCTCGGCGCGGATCAGGAAGCCGTCGCCGCCGACCTCGGCGACGATCGCTTCCATCTGGTCGGCGACCGACTCGACGGTGCCGACCACCTGCGGGCCGAGCTGGGCGCGTTCGGGCAGCGACTCGCGCAGCGTCCGGCCCTTGTTGCGGCGCATGAAGTCGTCGAGGATCGACTGGTGGCCGTTGGTGCGCAGGTCCTGCGGCATCGGGGCGTCCAGGTCGAGCGCACCGAAGTCGATCTCGGTGACCGCGGAGATCATCGCCAGGGTCTGCTCGATCTGCAGCGGGTCCTCCATCCCGAACACCCGGTGGTGCAGCTCGCGCGCCTCCTGCTCGGTCTCGCCGAGCACCGGCCCGAGGTGGAACAGCACCTTGATGTCGTCGGGATCGCGGCCGTGCCGCGCCGCCCGCTCCCGGATGTCGGCGCGGTACTCCTTCATCCGGTCGATCCGCGGGTTGGTGGCGACGATCGCGTCCGCGTGCTTCGCCGCGAAGTCCCGGCCCTTCGGTGAGCCGCCCGCCTGGCAGAGCACCGGATGACCCTGCGGCCCGGCGGGCATGTTCAGCGGGCCGCGCGAGCGGTGGTACTTGCCGACGTAGTGGATCGGGTGGACCTTCGTGTGGTCGGCGTAGCGGCCGGTCTCCCGGTCGGCGACGACGGCGCCCGGCTCCCAGGAGTCCCACAGCGCGGTGACGATCTCGACGAACTCCTCGGCCCGGTCGTAGCGCTCGTCGTGCGGCGGCAGCCGCTCCATCCCGTAGTTCTGCGCCGCGATGTCCTCCGAGGAGGTCACGATGTTCCAGCCGATCCGGCCGCCGGTGAGATGGTCCATAGTGGCCATCACCCTGGCCAGGATGAACGGCGGGTAGAACGACGTCGAGCCGGTCGCGATCAGTCCGATGTGCTCGGTCTCCCGGGCCAGCAGCGGCAGCAGCGGGAACGGATCGAGCTTCGGCGAGTGCAGGCTGTGCTTGAGATCGGCCTCCATCGTGCCGCCCATCGCCTCGGCGACCATCGTGGAGTCCTCGAACATGATGAAGTCGAACCCGGCGCGTTCGAGCTGGCGGACCATCGAGACGTAGTAGTCGCCCGACATCCACTCCCGGTCGGTGGCGCCGCCCCACGGCGAGCGCCACGCGGGCGGGGTGAACGAGGTGAACCAGGCCAGGTGGAACGGGGTAGCCATCAGGCCGCCACCTCCGTGGTGATCCGCGGGTCGAGCTCGTCGAGCCCGAAATGACCGGCGAGGGTGGACGCCGTGTAGCGGGTGCGGTGCAGGCCCCGGCGTTGCAGCTCGGGGACGACCGCGTCGACGAAGTCGTCGATCGTGCGCGGCAGGATCGGGGCCACCAGCGAGTAGCCGTCGCAGGCCCCCGCCTCGAACCACTCCTGCATGGTGTCCGCCACCTGCACCGCGGTGCCGGTGACGACGAACTGCATGTTCGCCAGGCCGCCGACGTAGGAGCGGTGGGCGACCTCGGCGATCGTCAGGCCCTCCTCGCGCGCCATCCTGGTGAACAGCGTCGCCTGGCTGACGCTCGCCGACCGGACCTGCGGCAGCAACTCGAACGGCAGCGGACCGGCGGGATCGTGCCGGGACAGGTCGTACTCCAGCAGCCTGCTCAGGTGCCCGACGACGTCGGCGCCCTCGGCGTGATAGGCGTCCAGGGTCCGCCGGAGCGCCTCGGCCTCCTCGGCGGTGCGCCCGAGGAACGGGGCGATCCCGAGCATGATCTTGATGCTGTCCGGGTCCCGGCCGTAGCCCGCCGCCCGGAACTTGATGTCGTCGTAGTACTCGCGGGCGCGGTCGAGCGTGGAGCCGCCGGCGTAGATCGCGTCCGCCCACCGGGCGGCGAGATCGCGGCCCTCCGGCGAGGATCCGGCCTGCACGATCACCGGCCGGCGCAGCACCGGCCGGTGCACGTCCAGGCAGCCCTCCACCTGGAAGTGCCTGCCGTGGTGCACCACCGTCTCCCCGCGGCTGCCCGCGGTCGGCGCCGCCGCCCAGAGCTTGGTGACCACTTCGAGGAACTCGTGCGAGCGCTCGTAGCGCTCGTCGTGCGGGAGCTGGGCGGCCCGGTCGAAGTTGCGGGCGACCGCGTCGCCGGTGGAGGCGACGTAGTTGACGCCCAGCCGGCCGCCGCTGACCGCGTCCACCGACGCGGCCCGCCTGGCGACGTCGAACGGCTCGTTGTAGCTGGTCGACAGGGTGGCGATGATCCCGATCCGGTCGGTGACGGCGGTGAGCGCGGCGGCCACCTCCAGCGGGTCGATCCGGGTGCCGGTGGCGCTGGTGCGGCCGTACTCGTGCACCGGGTTGTCGGCGATGAAGACCTGGTCGAACAGCCCGCGCTCGGCCTGCCGGACGGCGTGCAGGTACGCGTCCAGGTTCGGGATCCGGGACAGGTCGCTCTCCGGGTGCCGCCAGGCGCCGGAGTGCCGCCCGTACTCGGCCAGGTTCAGGCTCAGGTGCATCTGGGCGCTCATGCGGCGGTCCCCCCGTGCGCGAGGGCCGGCTCGATCCCGAGTGCCGCGGCGAGGCCGGGCCGGTCCGGCCGCGGCGCCGGGGACAGCCCGGCGACCAGCTCCGCGCAGTCGTCGGCGGGCCCCGGGTGCAGCGCCACCCCGGCCGCGACGCCGCGGTCGACCAGCGTGGCGGCGGCGTCCGGCGACAGCCGGCCCGGCCCGGGCGCGGGTCCGGCGGCGATCAGCACGAGCGGGCGGCCCGGCCCGCCGGGCAGCAGCCCCACCAGGTCGCGGGCGGCGTCCGGATCGGCTGCGCCGACCAGCACGACGTCGGCCGGGCCGGCCAGGTGGTGGACGTCGGCGGGGCCGGACACCTCGGCGAACAGCACCGGCCTGCGCTGCGGCGACGGCGGCACGTCCAGCGGGCCGTCCACCCGGAACGCGGTGGACCGGTAGCCGATCGGCCGGATCCGGTCGTCGTCCTTGAAGTCGCCGCTGTCCCGGTCCGGCCACTGCGCGCCGTCCTCCCAGCTGTCCCACAGCTCCAGCGCGATCTCGGCGAACTCGCCGGCCCGGTAGAGCTCCTCGCCCCGCCCGGCGCCGGCCCGCCAGCGGTAGGCGGCCCGCTCGGAGGGGGCGGTGCGGGTCCGCATCAGCCAGCCGGAGCGGCCACCGGCGAGATGGTCGAGCGTGGCCAGCCTGCGGGCGGCGTGGTACGGGAACCCGTAGAGCGCCGATCCGGTGGCGACCACGCCGATCCGCGAGGTCTCCACCGCGACCCGGGCGGCCAGGGTGCTCGACTCGAACGCCGACGACGGTGCGGCGGCCGCACCGTCCGGCCCGCCCGCGGTGCCCGCGGCGGCGGCGTCGGCGCCGTCGAGCAGCCCGACGGCGTGCGCCCCGGCCCGCTCCAGGTCGCGCGCCGCGGCGAGCACGGTGTCCGGCCCGGCCCGGCCCGGGTCGGGCGCGAGGAATGCGGTGACGATCATCGATGTCTCCGGTTCCGGCTCAGAAGGCCATCAGGTTGTCGCGCAGGTGCGGATGCTCGTACGCGGTCCGGGTGAGGCCCCGCCGCTGCAGCTCGGGCACCAGCCCGTCGCAGATCTCGGTGACGTAGCGGCGGGAGAAGTAGCTCTCCACCATCAGGAAGCCGTCGCCACCGACCTCCTGCACCACCTCGTCCATCTCGGCCGCGACCGACTGCGCGGTGCCGGTGAGCGGCAGGCATTCCAGCGTGCGGTGGTGGCGCAGCACCTCGCGCAGCACCTTCCCCTCGATCTGGCGGGCGCTGGACTGGTGCCCGTTGCTCTCCAGCGGCGGGATCGGCTGGTCGAGCTCGAACCGGGAGAAGTCGATGCCGGTCATCCGGGACAGGTGGGCGAGACCGAACTCGACTTCCTCCTCGGCGGTGTTCCAGCGTTCCGCCCGGCGGGCCTGCGCGGCCTCCACGGTCTCGTCGACGATCGGCGACACCAGGAACATCACCTTGATCGTGTCCGGGTCCCGGCCCGCCTCGGTGGCCCGCCGCCGGACGTCGTCGCGGTAGGCCTTCATCTCCTCGACCCCGCGGGCCGCGCAGATGATCGTCTCGGCCCACTGCGCGGCGAACTGCCTGCCGCGGCCGGAACCGCCGGCCTGGCAGATCACCGGGGAGGTCTGCGGCGAGCGCGGCGCGGACAGCGGCCCGCGGGACCGGAACCAGGTTCCCTCGTGGTGGATCGGGTGCACCTTCGAGCCGTCGGCGAAGACGCCCTTCTCCAGGTCGAGGACGAGTGCGTCGTCGTCCCAGCTGCGCCACAGCCCATGCGCGACCGCCATGAACTCGTCGGCCATGTCGTAGCGCTGGTCGTGCGGGAACTGCTTGTCCCGGCCGTAGTTCTGCGCGCCGCCGTCGTTCGAGCCGGTCACCACGTTCCAGCCGATCCGGCCGTCCGACACGTGATCGAGCGTGTTCATCTTCCGGGCCAGCATGAACGGGTGGTACTCGGTGGTGGAGCAGGTGACGACGACGCCGAGCCGCTCGGTCGCCGCCGTCACGAACGGGGCGAGGACGGTGGGGTCCAGCTTCGGGGTGTCGACCGAGTGCCGCAGGTAGGCGTCGTGCGATCCCTGGAAGGTGTAGGGGACGTTGGAGGAGTCCTCGAGCATCAGGTAGTCGAATCCGGCCCGTTCCATCGCGACCGCCAGCTCGACCGCGGTGTCCGGCTTGGTGAAGCGGTGCACCGCCGAGCCCGCCCATGCGTGCTTCCATGCCTTCGGGCCGAAGCCCTTCGAGTAGAACCAGCCCAGGTGGATACGAGGATCCGGCATCCGGCCACCACTTCCGACGATCGACGACGTAGCTCCTCCGCAGGCCCTGCGGGAGCTGCCACCGGAACGCTAGGAACACCGTGTTACGAGGCCACGCGTCCGCCGTCACGAGGCCCTTACGCCAGCCCGCCGCCACCGCGGGAAGCGACGTCGGTGCAGGTCAGGGCCGGTTCGGCGGGCCTGTGGACGCGATCGGGCCACGCGGGCGGCGCAACGCGGCGTCAATATCGGGGGCCGCCCGGAAATGCCTCCGTCACAGCCCGGGAGGCCCGTCCGGCGCACCGGGCCGACCGTTGCGCCGCGGTCCGCGGACGGCGCAAACGCCCGGATCGACGCCGGTAACGAGAGCGCAACCGGGCGGGCCGGGAGCGCCCCGCCGACCGCCTGTCACCGGCCCGTCGGCGCAGTGCGCGGTCACCGGTTCGCACCGGCCCGGCGGACCTGCGACGCTCGACGGGGTCCCGCCGGGACCGCCCGACATCCGCACCCGCCGGCCCGCTCCGGCCGGGCGCCGCCGAAGGAGCATCGAGCCGCATGGCCCTAGCGGAGACCGCCGGTACCGGAGCCGGGCCCGCCGGCACCCGGTCCGGAACCTCCGGCCACGAGGCGCCCGGGACATGGGAGACCGCGGCGCTGCTCGCCTCGGGCACCGGGCCGGGCACGGCGCTGCTGCTGCGCGCGCTCGTCGAGGCCGTCCGGTACCGCTACGTCGGCCGGGAGACCACGCTGCGCAGCGGGGATGTCGACGTCCGGCTGGTGCCCACCTCGGTCTCGACGTCCGGGCTCGGCCCGCGCGCGCTGAGCACCGGCAGGCTCGACGAGGTCCGGCTGACCGCCCGGGACGTGGTCCGCCCGGCGCTGCGGCTGCGCGAGCTCACCGTCGTCGCCAGCGACGTGCGGCTGCGGCCGGCGCTCACCCCGGAGCTGCGGACCGGCCCGGTCGCGTTCACCGCGGTGCTGGACCCGGCCTGGATCGCCGGCCGGCTGCGTGAGCGGGCCCCCGGGCTGGCGGTGACGATCGATCCGGACGGCGTGGTGCGGGCCCGCAGGCGCGGGCGCCCCGGGTTCGGCTCGGCCGACCTGGATCTCTCGCTGGACGGGCACACCCTGGCCTGGACCGTGACGGCGCTGACCGTCGCCGGGCGCCGGATGGGGCCGCCCCGCTCGGCGGAGGCGCGGCGGTCGGTGCGCGCGCTGCTCGACCGCAGCCCGCTGCGCGGGGTCCGGTCCGGCACCGTCACGATGCCCGGCCTGCCGGCCGGTCTGCGGCTGCACCGGCTGGACACCGCGCCCGGCCGGGTCGCCGTGCACGGCACGCTCGACGGCTGGCAGCGGGAGATCCCGGTCGCCGGGCTCGACGGGGTGCTGCGCGGCGCGCTCTCCCTGCTCGATCTCGGCCGCTGATCCGGCGCGGCCCGGTCCGGCGCGGCCCGGTCCGGCGCGGCCCGGGTCAGCGCCGCAGGCGGCCGGCGAGGGCGCGCAGCCCGGTGCCGGACCGGGACCGCTCCGGCAGCCGCCCGGCGACCGCGTCGTCGAGCAGCGCGCCGACGGTCTCCGCGGCGCAGGTCCGGTTGGCGCCGATCCCGCCGGACGGCCCGCGCTTGATCCAGCCGACCACGTAGTGCCCGGGCCTGCCCTCGACCCGTCCGGCGTCGTTCGGGACGATCCCGCGGCCGTCGTCGAACGGCAGGCCGGGGACGGGCCGCCCGCGGTGCCCGACCGCGCGCACCACCAGGCCGGCCGGGATCAGGGTCCCGTCGGCGGTCTGCACGCCCTGTACCCGAACGGACCCCTCGAGCCGTTCCGGCGCGGAGTGGAAGCGGAACACCACCCGCGGCCGGTCCGCAGGCACCGACCAGTCGATCTTCTCCCGGACGGCGCCGCGCAGCAGGCCGTGCGCCTCGCCGGCGGCCGGCCCGTCCAGCGACTCGGCGATCCGCGGATCGTGCTCGTCGACCACCACGTCCACACCGGACCGGCCGAGCAGCTCGCGCAGCTCCGGCGCCGTCGCGGCGACCGCCTCCGGCCCGCGGCGGGCCAGCAGCACGACCTCATGGATCGAGCCGGCCCGCAGGGCGGGCGGCACGTGCGGCGCGACCGGGGTGCCGGCGAGATCCTCCGGATGGGCGGTGAGCACCCGCGCCACGTCGATCGCGACGTTGCCGGTGCCGACCACGACGACCCGCGGCACCGCGGTGTCGACGGCGTCGGCGGGCACCTCGGGATGGCCGTTGTACCAGCCGACCACGGTGTCCGCGGCGATGCTGCCGGGCAGCCCGGCGCCGGGCAGGTCCAGGTCCCTGGGCTCCGGTGCGCCGACCGCCCACACGACCGCGTCGTGCCGGCGGGCGAGCTCGTCGGCGCTGACGTCGCGTCCGACCTCGGTGCCCAGCCGCATCCGCACCCGGGGATGGCGGTGGAACCGGGCGAACGACTCGCCGATCCGCTTGGTCGACGGGTGGTCCGGGGCGACGCCGAAGCGGACCAGGCCGCCCGGGGTGTCCAGCCGGTCCACCAGGGTGATCCGGGACGAGGTGTGCAGCAGCAGGTCCTGCGCGGCGTACATGCCGGCCGGCCCGGTCCCGACGACGGCCACGTCCAGTGGCGCCATGTCCGCGGGCAGCGTCCGGGTGAAGGTCGGCTGCTGCCACTCGTGGAAGGTCGGCGATCCGCCCGCGGTCGCCGCCGAGATCGGCCGGTCGGCGTAGAAGTCCGCGTTGACCTGCGCGTACCCGGCGAGCGATGCGCTCAGCCGCTCCACCGGGAACACCGCGTCGACCGGGCACGCGTCGGCGCAGGCGCCGCAGTCGATGCAGGTCCGCGGATCGACGTAGAGCATGTCGGTGGTCCCGAAGTCGGGCTCACCGGGCGCCGGGTGGATGCAGTTGACCGGGCACACCGACACGCAGGACGCGTCGGTGCAGCAGGTCTGGGTGATCGCGAAGGGCACGATGGACCGCCGGTTCAGATCAGGTTGGCGCGGCGGTAGAAGTGCAGCGCCGGCCTGGTGAGCAGGCCGCAGGAGGACAGGAACTCCATCAGCCCGGCGCAGGAGCTGCGCAGCAGCGCCTTGTGGTGCTCGTTGGCCCCGGCCTCGCGCACCGCGCGCGCCCGGTCCAGCCCCACGTTCTCGTAGACCTGCTCGTTCCACATGCTGGAGACGATGAAGTAGGCGGCCGCGGCGACGTAGAGCGCGTTGAACTGCCTGCGCACCCGGCCGGCCCGCTGCAGGTGCTCGCGGGTCTCCTCGCGGGCGAACTTCATGTGCCGCGACTCCTCGACCACGTGGATGTTGGAGACGGTGCGCACGAACGGGACGACGCGCTCGTCGCGCATCCAGTCCCGCTGCATCACGTCGAGCACCTCCTCGGCGACCAGGATCGACGCGTAGGCGGCCTCGCCGCTCGCGGTCGTCTTGAACAGCCTGCCGAGCTCGATCGTGGAGCGCTTCGGCACGTAGGCGGGTGCGCCGAGCTTCGCCGAGCCGCGGGCGAACATGATCGAGTGCCGGCACTCGTCGGCGATCTCGGTCAGTGCCCACTGGAACGACGGGTCGGTCGGGTCCTTGGCGTAGAAGTCCCGCAGCATCATCTGCTGCAGGATCATCTCGAACCAGATCCCGGTGGAGGCGACCGACGCGGCCTCGTGCCGGGTCAGCTCGGTGCGCTGCTCCTCGGTCAGCTCGTCCCAGTAGGCGGTGCCGAAGAGGCTGCACCACTCCGGGCTCATGCCGTGCTTGGTGCGGTCGAGCGGGGTCTCCCAGTCGACCTGGGTGGTCGGGTCGAACGACAGCTCCGCGGACGAGCGCAGCAGCCGCTCGGCGGTGTCCTTCCGGTCGGCGGGCTGGTCGGCCCTGGCCTCGGGAACGGTCGCGGTCATCTCGACTCCTCACGGACGACGACGTCACATGGTCCATGTCGTGTGCTGTAACCGGCGGTAACGTTACCACCGGTAACGCGATGATGCACGATCTCGCGCCGACACGGAACCCCCGGATCGACGGGTGGCGGCGGGACCACCCGACGGGGCCCCCGGCCGGCGCAGCGGGGACTACCGGGCGTCGCGGACCCCCGGCGGAAGCGTGATCCCGGCCACGTCCGGGTGCGGACGTGCGGACGGCCACCCGGCCGCCGCCGGAGCGGTGGCCGGGTGGCCGTCGGTGCGGCTCGCGGGCCCCGGCGAGCCGATCCCCCGGACGCCTGTGCGCACGCCCGGGGAGGTCGTCAGGTCAGGCCGTCGAGCACCGCGAACGCGGGTGCGGTCAGGTCGACCGGGGTGAGCAGTGCGTCCGGCGCCGGCAGAGCCGGGGCGCCGTCGAGCAGAAACACCGGGACGCCCGGAGGAGTCGCCGCCGGACTGCTGACGGGCCTCCGGCATGAGGTTGTTCTCGACCCAGTAGGTCTTGTCGTCGGCACCGGTCACCTCCGACCGGACCACGTCGATGCTGTTCTGGGCCTGCGCCGGGAGCACCGCGACCCCGGCGACGACTGCCGCACCCAGCAGGCGAACGCGGACCGCCGCCCTCACCGGGACTTCGGGACGAGACTCATTCGCCGACCGTTCCGTTCTGCAGCACGGTCGGGGTGATCTGCTTCGGCGCCTTCGAGACGACGTCCACCAGGCCGGCGACGGGCACGCCGGCCGGCGCGAAGTCACGCAGCTGCTGCAGCGGCTGGTCGGAGTCGAAGGCGGTGTACGACAGCTCGACGTAGGGCGCCTCGGGGGCCGGGGTCGGCTGGGCGTCGTTCGGGGCGCTGAGCAGCGGACCGAGGTCCGGGACGAGGTCCGGGGTGGCCGCCTGGGCGGCGCCGGACAGGCCGAGCAGGGCGGTGCCGGCGAGCGCGGCGCCTCCCGCGACGAGCCCGACCCGGGAGGGCCGGTGTGCACGGTGCTGGGGCACGAGGTGCCTCCTGATTCTTCGGTGGGGAGCGGAGTCGGGGTCCGGCACGGAGCGGGGCGCCGGGGGCCGGCGCCCACTGTGCACGTCGCGGTAGCGGCGGGCCGGGCCGTCCGCCGGTGCGGGCACCGTCGGACGCCGGGGCGCGGCAGGGGCGGACGTGGGGTTCCGGCGGGTGTCGGACCCCGCCCTCCCGGGCCGCCGTGACGGCGGGGCGGGAGGGTCGCGCACGGGGCGCGGGCCGGAGGGGTGGTGCGGGCCGGGCCCGTTCCGGGAGGCACGGGACCGGCGGGCACCGGAGGAGGGTGGCCACGGCGGGCGCACCCCCTGCTCCGGCGCGTCAGGCGCCGGAACAGGGTGCGCTCGCCTGGCGGCGCAGGTCGACGTGACGCCGACTCGCGAACCGGGAGACGAGGTGCATGGCAGACAGTGTGCACACCCGTTCGGACTAACCCGGCGGCCGGATACGTCCACACTGTGAGAAGTCGTCCGACATCGGCCGTTCCCCGGTGCAACGAGTGATCCAAGTCACTTCATGCGCCGCGAAACGAACCGCTGCGCGCCGGGAAACGTTGTGGAGCGAATCATCCGATCGTGTCAACGACGTCGGGAACCGGATCGGCTCGCCTCGCTGACCTGCGACGATGCCGGCGCTGTCGATCTCTGCGGGAACCCGTCCGGACAGCCGTCGCGCACGGCGGGCCCGCCGGGGCGGGCCGGCGGTGCGTCAGAGCCCGAGCATCCGGACCGCGTTCTCCTTCAGGATCAGCGGCCGCACCTCGGGCTTGAGGTCGAGCCGCTCGAAGTCCGACAGCCAGCGGTCCGGGGTGATCACCGGGAAGTCCGATCCGAACAGCACCTTGTGCCTGATCAGCGAGTTCGCCGCCCGGACCAGCTGCGGCGGGAAGTACTTCGGCGACCACCCGGACAGGTCGATGTAGACGTTCGACTTGTGGGTCGCCATCGAGATCGCCTCGTCCTGCCACGGCACCGACGGGTGCGCGAGCACCACCATCAGCTCGGGATGGTCGGCCGCGACGTCGTCGAGCAGCATCGGGTTGGAGTACCGCAGCTTGATACCCCGGCCGCCGGGCAGCCCGGCGCCGATCCCGGTCTGCCCGGTGTGGAACAGGGCGGGCACACCGAGCCCGGCGATCGCCTCGTACAGCGGGTAGAAGCTGCGGTCGTTCGGTTCGAACGCCTGCAGGCTGGGGTGGAACTTGAACCCGCGGACCCCGTGCTCGGTGACCAGCCGGTGGATCCGGGCGACGGATGCCTTGCCGCCGTGCGGATCCACCGAACCGAACGGGATCAGCACGTCGGTGTGCTCGGCGGCGAGATCGGCGATCTCCTCGCTGGACAGCGCCGGATGCCCGGTGCCGGCCGGTGCGTCGACGGTGAACACCACCGCGGCCAGCCTGCGCTCCCGGTAGTGCTCGGCGATCGAGGCGATCGTCGGGGTGCGGTCCTGGCCCGATCTGAAGTAGGCCGCCGAGGCGTCCATCAGCTCCTGGTCCAGCGCGAAGCAGCCGTGACCGTCCTGCTCGACGTGCACGTGCACGTCGATGGCGTCCACCGTGCTCGGGTCGAGGGCCATGTCGTCGTCCTCCGGTCGGGGCGGGGTCGGGGCAGGGTCGGGGTCGGGGTCGGGGTCGGGGCAGGATCAGGGCAGGTCGGTGCGGGACTTGGCGTCCAGAAGCTCGGCCAGCACGGCGTCGCGCCGGGCGGCCAGCTCGGCCGGGTCGGTGTCGCCCAGCTCGTCGTGCACGCCGTCGACCAGGGTCCGGGCGAGCTCCGGGGTGAGGGTGACCCGGCCGAGGTCGCGCCAGTAGCGCTCGGTCGGCGGGCCCAGGTGCTCCAGCACGTGGGCGAGGCCGCCGGCCCCGCCGGAGAGGTGCTGGTTGGCGAACGGCCCGAGCACCGCCCAGCGCAGGCCGGGGCCGTGCGCGATCGCCGCGTCGACGTCGGCGACGCTCGCGACGCCGCGCTGCACCAGCGAGTACGCCTCCTGCCACAGGGCGGCCTGCAGCCGGTTCGCGATGTGCCCCGGGATCTCGGCGCGCAGCCGGATCGGCCGCTTGCCCAGCGCGGTGTAGAAGTCCAGCGCGTCGGTCACCGCGCGCTCGGTGGTCCGCTCCCCCGGCACGACCTCGACCAGCGGGATCACCTGCGGCGGGTTGAACGGGTGGCCGACCAGCACGCGTTCGGGGTGCGCGGGTGCGCCGCGGGCGATGTCGGTGGGCAGCAGCCCGGACGAGCTCGACGCGAGCACCACCTCCGGCCGGGCGGCCTCGTCGAGCTCGGCGAACAGCCGGTGCTTGACGTCCTCGCGTTCCGGGCCGTTCTCCTGCACGAAGTCGGCGTGCTCGGCGGCCGCGGCGGCGGTCGGTGCGAAACCCAGCCGGTCCGGCGAGGCGCCCGGTACCGGATCCAGCCGCGGCCAGAGCGCGGCGACGCCGTCGCGCAGCCGCTGCTCGGCCCCCGGCGAGGGATCGGTCGCGGTGACGTCCAGGCCGCGGGCCAGGAACAGCGCGGTCCAGCCGAGACCGACCACCCCGGTCCCGACGACGGCGACCCGGCGGACCGGGCTCACAGCCGGGCTCCCCGCCGGACTCACTGCCGGACTCACTGCCGGGCTCCCCGCCGGACCCACTGCCGGGCTCCCTTCCGGGCTCACGGCCGGGTCCCTGCGAGCTCGGCGAACGCGTCGAGGGCGTCCGGATCGGCCAGCACGTCGCGCGAGGCGACCTCGTCCACCGCGGCTCCCAGCAGGATCCGCTTGGCCGGGACCTCCAGCTTCTTGCCGGTGCGGTTGCGCGGGACCACCGGCACCTCCTCGATCCGGTCCGGCACGTGCCGGGGGGTCAGCTCGGTCCGCAGCGCATCCGCGATCCGGCGGCGCAGCGCGTCGTCGAGCACGGTCCCGGGTGCCGGCTGCACGAACAGCATCAGCTCGCCGTTGCCGCCCGCCGGGTCCTCCAGGTGCAGCACCAGGCTGTCGTCGATCCCGGGCAGCTCCTCGACGACCCGGTAGAACTCGGCGGTGCCCAGCCGCACCCCGCCCCGGTTGAGGGTGGCGTCCGACCGGCCGGCGACGACCGCGCTGCCGGTGGGGCCGAACCGCACCCAGTCGCCGTGCCGCCAGATTCCCGGGTAGTGGTCGAAGTAGGTGGACCGGTAGCGGCTACCGTCGTCGTCGCCCCAGAAGCCGACCGGCATCGACGGCAGCGGCCGGGTGATCACCAGCTCGCCGAGCTCACCGACGACGGGCCGGCCGTGCTCGTCGAACGCCCGGGCGTCCACCCCCAGGCAGGGCCCGGAGATCTCGCCGGCCCACACCGGCTGCCACGGGCCGCCCTGCAGGATCCCGGAGCAGATGTCGGTGCCGCCGCTGCCGACGTTGAGCAGCACGTCCGGGCCGAACTGCTCGGCCACCCAGCGGTAGCCCTCCGGCGGCAGCGGGCTGCCGGCGGCGCCGAGCTGGCGGACCCGGGACAGGTCGTGCTCGCGGGCCGGTCGCAGGCCCGCGGCGCGGCAGGCCATCAGGAAGCCGGGGGCGGCGCCGACCAGGGTGGCCCCGGTCTCGGCGGCGAGCCGCCACTGCAGCCCCAGGTCGGGGTACTGCGGGTTGCCGTCGACGAGCACGATCGACGCGCCCCGCAGCAGCCCGGAGACCAGCGCGTTCCACATCATCCAGGCGGTGGTGCTGAACCACAGGATCCGGTCGCCGGGGCGCAGGTCCCAGCTCAGCGCGTGGTTCTTGAGATGTTCGAGCAGGATCCCGCCGTGCCCGTGCACGATCGCCTTGGGCTTGCCGGTGGTGCCCGAGGAGAACAGCACGCAGAGCGGATGGTCGAAGGGCACCGGATCGAACGCGAGCTCCCCCGGCCCGGCCAGCAGCTCCGCCCAGGACACCGCGTCGGGCAGCGGATCCGGCCCGTACCCGACGTCGACGACGTGCCGCAGCCCCGGCAGCCCGGCCCGGATCGCGGCCACCTGCTCGCGCCGGTCGACGTGCTTGCCGGCGTAGCCGTAGCCGCTGACGGCGAGCAGCACGACCGGTTCGACCTGGCCGAACCGGTCGAGCACGCTGCTCGCGCCGAACTCGGGCGCGCAGGAGGTCCAGATCGCGCCGAGCGAGGCGGTGGCGAGGAAGGCGACCACGGTCTCGGTGATGTTCGGCAGGTACCCGGCGACCCGGTCGCCGCGGCGGACGCCGAGCCGGTGCAGCCCGGCCCGGGCGGCGGCGACCTGCCCGCGCAGCCCGTCCCAGGTGAGCTCGGTGCGGTCGCGGGTCTGCGAGTACCCGACGACGGCGACGGCGTCGGCGTCGGCGCCCGCCGCGGCGAGGCCGACGGCGTGCTCGGCGTAGTTCAGGGTGGCGCCGGGGAACCACTGCGCGCCGGGCATGGCGGTGTCGCCGCGGACCGCGGTCGGCGGCGTGGCGAACCGGACGCCGGTGTGCTCGGCCAGTGCGCCCCAGAAGCCGTCCGGGTCGGCCACCGACCAGCGGTGCAGGTCGGCGTAGTCGGCGAACTCGCGGCCGTGCGCGCGGCGCAGGTGCTCGACGAAGCCGCCGAGCGCGCTGTCCGCGGGCGGACGGGCGGGCGCGGCCCGCAGCAGCTCCGGCCCGGCCGGGCCGGTCACCGGTCCCCCTCCCGGCGGACCCGGCCGCCGCGGCCGTCGAGGAAGGCGCGCATCCGGGCCTGGGCCTCGTCGCTGCTGGCTGCCACCGCGGCGACCAGCGACTCCAGCAGGTAGCCCTGGGCGGGTGCGGCCTCGGCGATCCGGGGCAGCGCCTGCAGCACGGCGAAGTTCGTCATGTCGGAGTTGGCGGCGACGGCCCGGGCCAGCTCGAGCGCCTTGGGCAGGCCCTCGCCGGGCCCGACCAGGTGGTGCGACAGACCCAGGGCGAGACCCTCCGCGGCGTCCAGCACCCGGCCGGTCAGCATCATCTCGGCCATCCGGTGCGCGCCGATCAGCCGGGGCAGCCGGACCGATCCGCCGCCGCCGACGAACAGGCCGTGCTGGCCCTCCGGCAGCGCGTAGAACGCGCTCGGCTCGGCCACCCGCACGTGCGTGGCGGCGGCCAGCTCCAGCCCGCCGCCGACCACCGCGCCGCGCTGCACCGAGACCACCGGCACCCGGCCCTCGGCCATCCGCTCGAACGCCCGGTGCCACATCCGGGAGTGCTCCATCGCCGCGACGACGTCCCGGTCCCCCAGCTCGGACAGGTCCAGGCCGGCGCAGAAGTGGTCGCCCTCGGCGTCCAGCACGACGGCGCGCACGCCGGGCGGCGGATCGGCGAAGAACGCCTCGATGCCGAGCACGGTGGCGTCGTTCAGCGCGTTGCGCTTGGCCGGGCGGGCGAGCCGCAGCACCACGACATCGTCGTGCCACTCGGTCTCCAGCGAGGCCGGCAGGCCGGTGTGCTCCACCGCGGTCATCGGGCCGCCGCCCGGTCCCGCAGCTCCACCCGGCGGACCTTGCCGGTGGCGTTGCGCGGCAGCTCGTCGACCAGCTCGACGTGCTTGGGCACCTTGTACCGGGCGAGCCGGGCGGACAGGTACCCGCGCAGCTCGTCCGGGTCGACGACGGCGCCGTCGCGCGGCTGGACGTAGGCGACGCCGACCTCGCCCCACCGCTCGTCGGCGATCCCGACGACGGCGCAGTCGGCGACCGCGTCGTGCCCGACGGCGACGGCCTCGATCTCGGCCGGGTACACGTTCTCGCCGCCGGAGATGAACATGTCCTTCACCCGGTCCACGGCGAACGCCCAGCCGTCCGGGCCGGCCCGGACGACGTCGCCGGTGCGGAACCAGCCGCCGTCCACCCGGGACGCCGCGGTCTCGTCCGGCCGTCCCCAGTAGCCGGGACCGACGTGCGGGCCCCGGACCAGCAGCTCGCCCGGCTCGTCGCCGACCGGCTCCGGACCGCCCTCGCGCAGGGTCGCGACGTCGGTGAAGAAGTGCGGCACCCCGATCGACGTGGGCGGGTGCCCGGCGGTGCCGTCCCGGGTGGCCATGTAGACGCCCGGCGACGCCTCGGTCATGCCGTAGCCCTGCTGCAGGTGCACCCCGCGTTCCAGCCAGGCGCGGGCCACCCGTTCCTGCACCGGCGAGCCGCCGTAGACGACGCTGCGCAGCGACGACAGGTCGGTGTCGGTCCAGCTCGGGTGCTCGCAGAGCATCTGCAGCATGGTCGGCACCGCGGCGAAGCCGGTGATCCCGGAGGCGATCCGGGACAGCACCAGCGCCGGGTCGAACCGCTCGACCAGCTCGACGCTCGCGCCCTTGAGCAGCGCGGGCAGCGTGACCTGGCTGAGCCCGACGCAGTGGAACAGCGGCGAGATGCACAGCGTGCGGTCGGTGGAGAGCAGATCGACGTGTGCGAGCTGGTTGACCGTGTTCCAGGTCAGGTTCCCGTGGGTGAGGATCGCGGCCTTGGGGCGGCCGGTGGTCCCGGAGGTGTAGAGGAGCACGGCCGGGTCGTCGAGCCCGGTGGCCGCATCGGACGGTGCGGACGCGGCGGACGGGTCGGACGGTGCGGACGGGACGGGCGGGGCGGCGGCCAGGTCTGCCTCGAACTCGGCCTCGAACTCGCCGGCCCGGTCGGGGCTGGACGGGTCGGGGCGGACCGCGACGAGATGGCGCACCGAGGGCGGCAGCGGCGCGGCGGCGGCGACCAGCCCGGCGGCGTCGGCGCTGTACACGAGCACCCCGGCGCCGCAGTCGTCGAGCATGTAGCGGACCTCGTCACCGGCCAGCCGGTGGTTGAGCGGGACCGCGATCGCGCCCAGCGACCAGGCGGCGAAGCAGGTCTCGAGCACCTCGACGGCGTTCACGCCCAGGTAGGCGACCCGGTCACCGCGGCGGACGCCGAGCCGGGCGAGTCCGCCCGCCACCTGCGCGACACGCTGCGCCAGCTCCGCGTAGGTCAGCGACCGGTGCCGGTCGAGGAGCGCGGGGGCGTCCGGACTGATGCGGGCCCGCCGGGCGGGCCAGGTGCCCAGGCCGAGGCCCGGGCCGGTGATCGGGCTCATTGCTCCCTCGCACGTCAACCTATATCAGGAACCTTGATAGCAAGGATGCTGATAAAGGGTCAAGCGTCGAGGCCCGCGTCGGCGGGGGGAGGTTCGATGTAGCCGTCCGGCTCGGTCAGCGCGTCCAGGCAGCGTTCCAGCGTGATCGCGAAGGCGGTCGCCTCGTCGGGCTCCAGGTTCGCGAGCATCCGCTGCTCGACCCGACCGGCGGCCTCGTGGCAGGCGGCGAGCATCCGCTCCCCGTGCTCGGTCAGCCAGACCCGCAGGATCCGCCGGTTCGCGCTGTCCGCCCGGCGCTCGATCAGCTGGTCGCGCTCCATGCCGGCGACGAGCTGCTGCATCGCCTGCGGGGTCACGAAGTGCCGGCGGGCGAGCTGGGCCGAGGACAGGCCGCCCCGGCGCTCCAGCACGCTCAGTGCCGTGTACTGGCCGAGCGTCACCCCGAGCGGGCGCAGGCGCTCCTCGAGGCGGGCGCGCTCGGCCATCTCCAATCGTTTCACCAGATAGGTCAGTCGTTGACCGCGCCGCCCGGTGGGCACGGCCGGAGTCGCCGGATCAGTCACGACTGCCAGCGTAACGGCCCTCGACCCAATGACAATCTACTTGCTATAAAGCTGCTTGACATACATCCGGGTGCCCCGGCGGACCGGTGCCCGGGACCGACGACATTCAGGGAACTGCAATGACGCAACCCCGGTTCTCCCGCAGCCAGCGGCGCCGTGCCGTCCTGTCGAGCTACCTCGGCAGCATGATCGAATACTACGACTTCCTGCTCTACGCGACCGCGTCCGCGGTCGTGTTCAACCAGGTGTTCTTCTCCGATCTGGATCCGCTGGTCGGCACGGTCGCCGCGTTCGGCACCCTGGCCGCCGGCTACGTCGCCCGCCCGATCGGCGGCATCGTGTTCGGGCACTTCGGCGACCGGGTCGGCCGCAAGAAGATGCTCGTGATCAGCATGGTCATGATGGGTGTGGCGAGCACCCTGATCGGCCTGCTGCCCACCTACGACCAGGTCGGTGTCCTCGCGCCGATGCTGCTGGTGTTCCTGCGGATCATCCAGGGCATCGCGGTCGGCGGCGAATGGGGCGGCGCGGTCCTGATGTCGGCCGAGCACGCCTCCTCCCGGCGCGGGCTCTGGGCGAGCTTCACCAACGCCGGGGCGCCCAGCGGCATGGTGCTGTCCACCGTGGTGCTGGCGCTGTTCGCCTCGATCTCCGGCCCGGAGGGCTTCCTCGTCTGGGGCTGGCGGATCCCGTTCATCCTGAGCGTGGTGCTGCTGGCGATCGGGCTGTTCGTGCGGCTCTCGGTCACCGAGACGCCGGTCTTCGCGGCCGCCGCGGCCGCGAAGAAGCCGGCCCGCCCGCCGCTGATGGAGGTGCTCCGCAACCACCCGCGCAACCTGGCGCTGGCGGTCGGCATCGGGTTCGGTGCGTTCGTCGCGCAGGGCACGCTGACCACGTTCCTGATCTCCTACGCGGTGCAGGCCGGCTTCGAGCGGCAGACCGTGCTGAACGCGCTCACCCTGTCCTCGGTGGTCGCGATCGGCGGCATCATCGGGTTCTCGGCGCTGTCCGACGTGGTCGGACGGCGGCCGGTGGTCCTCGGCGGCGCCGTCGCCACCGGCGCCTGGTGCTTCGTGGTGTTCCCGATGGTCGACACCGGATCGGCGGTGCTGCTGACGCTCGCCGTCGTCGTCGGGCAGGGGATCACGCACGCCGCCTGGTTCGGCCCGTCCGCGGCGCTGTACTCGGAGCTGTTCTCCACCGGGTCCCGCTACACCGGGGCCTCGATCGGGTTCCAGCTCTCCGGGGTCGGCGCCGGGCTCGCCCCGGTGACCTTCGCGTCGATCATGGCGGCGGGCGCCGGGCCGTGGACGATCAGCGTGGTGATCGGCCTGTTCGCGCTGGTGTCCGTCGGCTCGGTGCTGGTGCTCTCGGAGACCTCGCGCGGCGGGCTCGCCGACACCCGCGACGCCGAGCCGGAGGGCGACACCGAGAGCGGCCGGGCGGCCAGCGAGGGCGGGGCCGGCCGGTCCTGAGCGGACCGGGTCGGACCTGAACCGTCGGGCGGCCGGTGCAGCGCTGCGGCACCGGCCCGCCCCCGGCTCAGCCGGCCGCGGGGGCCCGGTCCGCCGGGCGCCCGACGAACAGCGCGACCACCAGCACGACCAGCGACACGAACGCCGCCGTCAGGAACGCCGCCTGCACCCCGGCCGCGTCCACCCCGGCCCCGGCCGAGGCCAGCGTCATCACCGTGATGAACAGCGCGGTCCCGGCGGCCCCGGCGACCTGCTGCAACGTGGTCAGGATGGCG
This sequence comes from Pseudonocardia sp. DxW, assembly GCF_058448985.1. NCBI lineage: Bacteria > Bacillati > Actinomycetota > Actinomycetes > Pseudonocardiales > Pseudonocardiaceae > Pseudonocardia > Pseudonocardia sp. DxW. The sequence goes on from NZ_JBZFLK010000010.1 coordinate 43,116, forward strand.
CTGCCGTGCGAGTACAGCCCACCGGGCAGCGAGCCGAGCGCGTCGGTCATCAGCGGGGTGAACATCAGTGCCAGTGCCGCCGACAGGCCGACGTGCAGCACCACGACCAGCCAGATCGGGGACGCCGCGCCGAGCGTGGTGAACCCCCACATCACCGCGCTCAGCAGCAGCGCGCCCGGGACCACCAGCGGGCGCGCCCCGATCCGGTCGTAGGCGCGGCCGATGAACGGCGCGAGCAGCCCCATCACCAGGCCACCGGGCAGCACCACCAGCCCGGCCACGAACGCGCTGTCGCCGAGCACGTCCTGGATGTAGAGCGGCAGCAGGATGATCGCGCCGAACAGCGTCATGAAGCCGACGGCGACCAGCACCACCGCGACGGTGTAGCGGCGGATCGCGAACGGCCGCAGATCGAGCAGCGGCGCGGCGGTGCGCTGCAGCCTGATCTGCCGGTACACGAACAGCGCCAGCGCGAGCACACCGACGACCAGCGGCACCCACGGCGGGACGCCCTCCCCGACGCCGGCACCGCCGTGCGCAGCGCCCGCTGCGGACTCGCCGATCGCGGACAGGCCGTACACCAGCCCGGAGAAGGCGACCGCGGAGATCAGCACGGACAGCACGTCCAGCGGGGCCTTCGAGGTCTCCGCGGTGACCCGCAGCCAGACCGCCCCGGCCGCGAGCGCGACCAGCGCGATCGGCAGGACCAGCCAGAACATCCAGCGCCAGCCGAACGCGGACAGGATCACCCCGGACAGCGCGGGCCCGACCGCGGGCGCCACCGCGATCACGATCGAGATGGTGCCCATCGTCTGCCCGCGGCGGGACGCCGGGACCAGGCGCAGGATCGTCGTCATCAGCAGCGGGATCATCACCGCGGTGCCGGTGGCCTGCACGACCCGCCCCGCGAGCAGCACCCCGAAGACCGGGGCGAGCGCGCACAGCAGGGTGCCCGCGCTGAAGAGGCCCATCGCCGCCAGGTAGACCGAGCGCGGCGGGAACCGCTGCAGCAGGTACCCGGTGATCGGGATGACCACGGCCATCGTCAGCAGGAACCCGCTGGTCAGCCACTGCGCGGTGGAGGCGGTGATCCCGAGGTCGGCGATCAGCACGGGCAGCGCCACGCTCATGATCGTCTCGTTCAGGATCATCACGAACGCGGAGCCGACCAGCAGCGAGATGATCAGCGGTGCGCCCGCCGGGAGCCGTTCGGCCCCGGCGGGCTCGGTCGTCGGCTCGGTCGTCACGGCGGGTCGCCTCCTGCGGTCGGGGCCGGGCCCGGACGTGCGCGGACCCGGCGAGGTCGATGCGGTGGAACCGAGTCAACACGAGACGGTCCCGGGCGGCGACCGGATTCGTGCTGCGCGGACGCCGCGCCGGACCCGTCACCGGTGGTGCTCGATCCGAGGATGGCACGCGGGTCCGACAGTTCCGTGGCGCGTCCGTGGTGCATCCGTGGCCCGAGCGTTCCCCCGAGGGTGATCCGGCACCGCCGCCGGGCCGGTGCGGGCCCGGTCCGGTAGACAGGGACACATGGAACAGGTCGTGTTGCTCGACGACGACGGCAAGCCGGTCGGGGTCGCCGACAAGGCGACCGTGCACGGCGCGAGGACCCCCCGGCACCTGGCGTTCTCCTGCTACGGCGTGGACGACGCCGGGCGCCTGCTGGTCACCCGGCGGTCCCGGAGCAAGGCCGCGTTCCCGCTGGTCTGGACGAACACCTGCTGCGGGCATCCGGCACCCGGCGAGGACATGGCGGACGCGGTGCACCGCAGGCTCGGCGACGAGCTCGGGGTCCGGGCCACCGAGCTGCGGCTGGTGCTGCCCGACTTCAGCTACCGGGCGTCCCAGGACGGGGTGGAGGAGAACGAGCTCTGCCCGGTGTTCGTCGCCCGGCTCGCCGGTGAGCCGGATCCCCGGCCGGACGAGGTCGAGGACGCCGAGTGGTGGAGCTGGGACCGGTTCCGGGCCGCCGCCGACGATCCGGGGTCCGGCCTGTCGCCGTGGGCCCGGCTGCAGGTGCCGCTGCTCGACGCCCTCGACGACCCGCTGCTGGCGGCCGCGCGCGGCTGATCGCGCCCGGCTGGTGTGATGGTGGGCGTGAGACCCGCGCCCACCGGACCCGATCTCGCGGCCGGCCTGGCCGCCGCGCTGGACGACGCGCTCGATCCGGTCCCGGCCGGGCGGCTCGGCCCGGTGGTGGACCGGCTGATCCGCGACTACCGCAGCGGCTCGGTGCCGGCCGCGCCGATCCTGCGCACCGCCGACGATGCCGCGGCCTACGCCGCCTACCGGATGCCGGCCACCCACGCCGCCGTGCTGGACGTGCTGGGCCGGGCCGCCGGCCTGGTGCCGGAGCCGCGGGAGCTGCTCGATCTCGGCGGCGGCACCGGCGCGGCGGTCTGGGCGGCGGCGCAGACCTGGCCGTCGCTGCGCCGGGCCACGGTGCTGGAGGCGGCCGCCCCGGCCCGCGCACTGGGCGGCCGGCTCGCCGCCGGGGCCCCGACCGCCGCCGTGCGGGACGCGCGCTGGGAGCACGCGGTGCTGGGCACCGGCACCGAGCTGCCGGCGACCGACCTGGTCACGGCCTGTTACCTGCTGGGTGAGCTGCCGGAGCCGGTGCGGGACGCGCTGGTGGACGCCGCCGCCCGGGCCGCCCGGGTGGTCGCCGTCGTCGAACCGGGTACGCCCGCCGGGTACGCCCGGGTGCTGGCGGCCCGGCAGCGGCTCGTCGCCGCCGGGATGACGGTCGCGGCGCCTTGCCCGCACTCCGGCGCCTGCCCGGTGACCGGCGACGACTGGTGCCACTTCGCGGTCCGGGTGAGCCGCAGCTCGCGGCACCGGGCGCTCAAGGCCGGCTCACTGGGTCACGAGGACGAGAAGTTCTCCTACGTCGTGGCGACCCGCCCCGGCGACGCCGGACCGGCCCCCGGACGGGTCGTCCGGCATCCGCGTTCCCGCAAGGGACTGGTGACGCTGAGTGTCTGCTCGGCGGACGGCTCGCTGCGCGACACCCCCGTTCCGCGCAGCCGCCGGGAGCTGTTCCGGGCCGCCCGCGACACCGCGTGGGGCGACCCGTGGCCGCCCGCCTGACGATCATCGGCCAGGGTGACCGAGCACACGTCTGTGATCGACGACATTTTCGTTGTGAACCTGTAACACGCACCGGCATCGTGGGCGACTGACCGGGCGCGACGGCCATCCGGTGGGCCGCGAGCAGCGACTTTCTAGTAGATCGAGCACGACCATGACCGACACCCCCACCGGTGCCCCCACCGATCGACTCCCCACCCTCGTGCGCACCCGGCACGGCTACCGGGTGCACGACCCGGCGCTGGTCGCCGGCACCTCCTACGTGATCGACGACGCCGGCGATCTGGTCTGGACCCGGGTCCCGGCCGGCGCGATGACCGCGGGCGCCGTGATCACCTCGCTCGTCGTGGCCGTCACCACGGGTGACAACAGCTGGACCTGGTCGATGCTCACGTTCCTGGTCGCGCTGCCGGTGTCGTTCGCCGCCGCGATCGCCGTGCTGTCGGTGGTGCACGCCGTGACCGACCCGGTGCGGGCGTACCGGGCGCGGTTCGGGCACAGCCGGTTCGCGGTCGACGTCACCGACCGGGGATCGGCGCGCTGGCAGCTCTGCGTCCGGGCCGAGCGGCTGGCCGCGAGCCGGTCCTGGCAGGCCGGCCGGATCGACCCGACCCGCACCCTCGGCGGCCTGCTGTGGACCGCCGTCGGCGGCGGCGAGGAGTGGGCCGCCCAGGCGCTGCACTCGCTCACCGAACCGGCGACCGGCCCGGATCTCACGTCCGTCTGAACCACGACGGCGGTCACACCGCGTAGCGGGCCACCGGGAGCAGCGCCTCCGGATCGCGGCGGTCGCCCTCGGCGGCGACGCAGGCGCGCAGCGAGCGCTCCAGTGCGTCCTCGTCGAGCCCGGTCCCGATCAGCACCAGCGTGGTGCGGCGCGGCTCGCCGGCGTCCCACCGGTTGCGCTGGAACCGGACGTAGCGGCCGACCGTGTGCAGGTCCCAGCGTTCCCGGGCCGGGGCGGCCGCGAACCGCACCGAGCCCTTGATCCGGTACAGGCCGGACGGGCGGGCGTCCAGCAGGTCCTGCAGCCGGGCGGCGTCCAGCGGCTCGTCGCACTGGAACGTCACGCTCTGGTAGCCGGCGTGCAGGTGCGCGGCGTGGTCGCCGGCGGCGGGACCGTCGCGCACCTGCTCGCCGAGCATCAGCTGCCGCCCGGGCACGATCTCGATGTCGAACAGCAGCGCCGGGTCGATCATGCCGTCGCGGACCGGGACGATCGGGGCCCGCGGGTTCGCCTCCCGGCACAGCCTGCGCACCCGCCACAGCGGGCCCGGCCCGACCCGGTCGATCTTGTTGAGCACCACCAGGTCGGCCATCCCGACGTGCCGGTCCAGCTGCGGATGCCGGCGGCGGGTGGTCTCGAACTCGGCGGCGTCGACCACCTGGACGAGGCCGCCGAAGCTCAGGTGCTGGCCCAGCGCGTCGAGCACCAGCCGGACCAGCGTGCCCGGCTCGGCGATCCCGCTGGCCTCGATCACCACGACGTCGATCTCGTCCCGGCGCCGGGTCAGGTTCGCCAGCACCTCCCCGATGCCGCCCTCGCCGATCTCGCAGCACAGGCAGCCGTTGCCCAGCCCGACGACACCGCCCGCCTGACCGGCCAGGCGCATCGCGTCGATCCCGACCGAGCCGAAGTCGTTGACGACCACGCCGATGCGCGCGTCCCCGCCGGCGGCGAGGAGGTGGTTCAGCAGGGTCGTCTTGCCGGCTCCGAGGAACCCGGCCAGCACCACGACCGGGATCTTCCGGGGCACCCGACATGAGTACCACGCTGGGCGACCGTGGCAGAGTTCCCCCTATGCCCGACTCAGCTGCCGGACGTCCGCCCCGCGGGACGATCGCCGTCGCCGGTGAGGCCCTCGTCGACATCGTTCCTGCTCCCACCCAGGGCTACTGGGAGTTCGCGCCCGGTGGCAGCCCGGCGAACGTGGCGGTCGGGCTCGCCCGGCTCGACGTGCCGGCCCGGATGCTCGCCCGGCTGGCCGACGACCTGCTCGGGCGCAGGCTGCGCGATCACCTCACGGTCAACGGCGTCGACCTCACGCACTCGGTCGAGGCGGACGAGGCGTCGTCGCTGGCGATCGTCGAGATCGCCGGGGACGGGCAGGCGTCCTACGACTTCCGGGTCGACGGCACCGCCGACTGGCAGTGGACCCCGGACGAGCTGTCCGGGGCGCTCGACGACGGTCCGGCCGGCCCGGTCGTGGCCGTCCACTCCGGGTCGCTCGCGCTCACCACGGCGCCCGGTGCCGAGGTGCTGCGCGAGCTGATGGCGACCGCGGTGGACACCGCGACGGTCAGCTACGACCCGAACTTCCGGCCGCTGCTGATGGGGTCCCCGGCCGAGGTGCTGCCCGGGGTGCACGAGCTGCTCGGCCTCGCCGACGTGGTGAAGGTCAGCGAGGAGGACCTCGCCTGGCTGCATCCCGGCCGGGAGCCGGGTGACGTCGTCGGTGAGTGGCTGGAGCTCGGGCCGGCGGTCGTCGTCGTCACGCTGGGGGCGAACGGGGTGCTCGCCGGCACCGCCTCCGGGCTGCACAGCGTGCTGCCCGGGCGGAAGGTCGACGTGGTGGACACCGTCGGTGCCGGGGACAGCTTCTCCGCGGCCCTGCTGGCCGGGCTGCACCGGCGCGGGCTGCTCGGCGCGACCGCCCGCGACGACCTCTACCGGATCGACCGGGCGGCGCTGGACGGCGTGCTCGGCGAGGCCGTCACCGCCGCCGCGATCACCTGCTCGCGGCACGGCGCCGATCCGCCGACCCGCGCCGAGCTCGACGCCGAGGGCTGAGCCGCTACTCGCCGGCCAGCATCGCGTCCTGGGCCTGCTGCTCGTCGGGCGTCAGCTCGCGCGGCGCCCGCTCCGGGTAGTCGCGCGGCTGACCGGTCGCGTTCGCGCCCGGCGGCAGGCTCAGCGTCGCCGGCTCGCTCTCCGGGATCGCCCACTGGCTCGCCCAGTCCATGTGCATCGCGGTCGGGCCGCCCGCCGGCGGGAAGTAGTCGAGCTGCATGGTCATGTTCATCGGGCGCGGCGGGAAGTGGTCGGTGTTCGTGTTGGTGTACCACTCCTCCCCGTCGACGTAGGCGGTCATCTTCTCCGGGGTCCACTCCAGCGCGTAGGACGACCACTCGGTGGAGTCGTGCTGCGTGGCGCCGTAGTCCTGGTCGTTGTTCGGCCCGTAGTGCAGGAAGAAGCTGGTCTCCTGGCGGTCGTCGGAGAGGATCTCCATCCAGTCGATCTCGCCGCCGACCGGGAAGTCCTCGGCCACCGGCCAGAGCAGCAGCAGCGCGTTGAGCCCGCCGCTCGCCTCGTCGGACTTCACGCACGCCTCCCACCGGCCGTGCCGCTGCCCGGGGTGCCAGCTGACCGCGCCGGTGGTGCCCTCGGCATCGGCGGTGATGGACATGACGCCGTCGGCGACGGTCACCGCGTCCGGGGTGCGGATGCCGTTCTTCGCGTGGCCGGGCTCGGGGCCGTAGGGGTGCCAGTCCGGCGGGACCTCGTCGATCCCCTCGAAGTCGGAGTGCCGGTCCGGTTCGCCCCAGCCGTGCTGTTCGGCCGCGGTGGTGGAGCAGCGCGACACCGGCTCCGCGGGGGCCGGCTGTGCGGGGCTCGGCTGCTCGGGGCCGGGCTGTGCGGGGCTCGGCTGCTCGGGGCCGGGCTGCTCGGGGCCGGGCTGGGCGGGGCTCGGCTGGGCGGGGCCGGGCTGGGCTTGGCCGGGCTGGGCGGGGCCGGGGTCCTCCTGGGTGATCGCGGTCCGGGTGGCCGACGCGGCCGACGCGGCGGGGGCGCCCACCACGGTCGTCGCCGCCGACACCGCCACGGTCGCGGCCAGCACCGTCAGCGCCGCCAGACCGGTCCTCGTCCTCGTTCGCACCGTGGGTCACTCCCGTCCCTCGCGTTACCGTCCGTCCCATCAGACGAGCGGACGGTGAACGAGGCCAGCGGAAACACCCGTCCGAGCCTCCCCCGATCAGGGCGACATACCGGACACCTCACCCACCGTGAGTCCACCGGGCGCCCCCGTCACCTCGGGTAGCCCCCGGCGGAGGCCCGCCATCGTTCGCACGGGTTCGTGGCGTTCGCACGGGATCGGATCCCGTGCGAACGCGACGAACCCGTGCGGACCGTGCATGCCCGTGCGGGCGGTGGGAGAGTGCGGGGTGTGGGGCGTCCTGGGGTGGCTGTCGCGTTGGACCTCGCACCGCATCCGGAGGGCGGCTGGTACCGCCGCACCTGGGCTTCCCCGTTGACGGTCGACACGCCGTACGGGCCGCGGCCGTCGGCGACCGCGATCCTGTACCTGTTCGACGGGCCGGGGCGCTGGCACCGGGTGCGCTCGACCGAGCTGTGGTGCTGGCACTCCGGCCCGGAGGCGGAGCTCCTCGTCGCCGGTGACGGCGACGAGCCCGGCGATCCCGTCCCGCTCCGGCTGGGGCGCCCCGGCCGGCTCGTGGTGCCGGGCGCGGACGGCCGTCCGATGGCGGGCCCGGGCGATCCGGTGGCGCTGGCGGGCGATCCGGCGGGGCTTCCGGGCGAGCCGGCAGGGATCCCGGGCGAGCCCGCCGGCGGTCCGGTGGTGCCGGGCGGTCCGGACGTGCTGCCGCAGCGCGAGGTCCCGCCCGGGGTGTGGCAGCGGGCCGTTCCGCTGGGCGACGGTCCGGTGCTGGTCAGCTGCGTGGTCTCCCCCGGCTTCGACTTCGCCGACTTCGAGATGCGCTGATCCCCGCTGCGCGGTCAGCGCCCCAGCAGCCCGGCCGCGTCCCGGGTGTTGCGGATCTTCTCCGGCGCCACCCCGCAGGCCACGGCCCGGGCGCAGCCGTGGTCGAGCCAGTCGAGCTGGCCGGGGGCGTGCGCGTCGGTGTCGATCGTGAAGTCGCAGCCGGCCTCGACGGCGAGCCGCAGCAGCCGTTTGGGCGGGTCCAGCCGCTCCGGCCGCGAGTTGATCTCGACGGCGACGCCGTGCTCCGCGCAGGCGTCGAACACCCGCTGCGCGTCGAACTCGGACTCGGGGCGCTTGCGGCGGCCGGTGACCATCCGGCCGGTGCAGTGCCCGAGCACGTCGACGTGCGGGTTGGCGACGGCGGCGAGCATCCGGGCGGTCATCTCGTCGCGGGGCATCCGCAGCTTGGAGTGCACGCTGGCGACCACGACGTCCAGCGCTCCGAGGAGCTCCTCGGACTGGTCGAGGCCGCCGTCGTCGAGGATGTCGACCTCGATCCCGGTGAGCACCCGGAACCCGGACCCGGCGGCGGCGATCCGCTCGTTGAGCGCGGCGACGTCGTCGAGCTGGCGGCGCAGCCGCTCGGCGGACAGCCCGTTCGCGACGGTGAGCCGCGGCGAGTGGTCGGTGACGACGAGGTAGTCGTGCCCCAGCCCGATCGCGGTCTCGGCCATCTCGGCGAGCGGCGAACCGCCGTCGGAGGCGTCGGTGTGGCTGTGGCAGTCCCCGCGCAGCGCCTCGCGCAGCCGCTGCGCGGCCTCGGCCAGCGGGACGCCGTCGGCGTCGGCGCGGGCCACCGCGTCCTCCAGCCGGCGCAGGTACACCGGTTCCTCGCCGGTCACCGACTCGCCGACGCAGCGGGCGGTGACCTCGCCGACGCCGCGCAGCTCGGTGAGCCCGCCGGAGGCGTGCAGCCGGGCCAGCTCGTCGGGGTCGCGGCCGCGCAGCGCGGCCGCCGCGGTGCGGAACGCGCGGACCCGGTAGGTGGACTCGCCGGCCCGTTCCAGCAGGAAGGCGATCCGCCGCAGGTCGGCGACGGCGTCGCGCGGGTCGCTCATTCGGACGAGGTTAGCCGCGCATCCAGCGCCGGGCCCGCGGCGTCCACACCTCGGCCCAGACCCCGGGCAGCCGCCGCTCCAGCTCCAGCATCCGGGCGGTGTCCCGGCCGTGCAGCACGCCGAAGGTGAATCCGTTGCCGTTCTCCGCGCCGGCCCGGGCACCGAGGGTGCGCAGCAGGTCCCGGGAGACGACGGCGTCCTGGTGGTCGCCGAGCACCCGCTGCACCCGCTTGAGCCGCTTCGCGAACCGGCGGGCGTCGGCGCCGGCGACCGGGCGGACCACCTCGGTGGCGTAGCGGAGCTGCTTGCCGGTCTTGCGGGCGTCGTGCAGGGTCACCGGCGCCACATCCCCGGCCTCCAGGTCGCCCAGCGCGCGTTCCATCCGGCGGTCCAGCTTGCGGGCGGTCCGGCCGATCATCGCCGGCATCGTCCGCGCGGCCGGGCGCTCCGCCCGCGACGACAGCGGCGGATCGGCCAGCAGCCTGCGCAGCGCGCCCTTCAGCGCGGCGTACCGCTCGCCGTCGACGACCTCCAGCACCGCGGCGCCGGTCTCGGCGCGGGTCCGGGCGAAGTGCCGGGTGACGGCGGCCTGCACCGGCCCGAGCAGCAGCTCCGGCTCCAGCTCGGCGAGCCGGGCGTCGAGCCGTTCCTGCTGCACCTCGGCGTCGCGCTCCCCGGCGAGCGCCCGGCCCAGCCAGCGCAGCTCGGCGATCAGGTGCGCCACCCGGGGGCCCTCCAGGACCCGGCGGTAGGTGCGCAGCGCGCTGCGGGCCCGGCGGGCGGTGACCCGCATCTGGTGCACCGCGTCCGGCACGTCCTCGCGCAGGTCCCGCTCCCGGGCGGTCAGCGTGTCGAGCTGCCCGCCCAGGTAGTCGAGCAGCACCGCGCCGGCGCTGCCCCGCCGCCCGGTGCGCCGCGGCGGCTCCGCGGCGGCGGCGACGGCGAGCAACTCGACGAGCCTGCGCTGGGCGACGCCCGGTCCGCGGCTCAGCCCGGTGGTGCGCAGCGCCTCGTCGATCTGCTGCAGCAGACCCGTCGGGGCGGTACCGGGCCGGACGACGGTCTCGGTCCAGCTCTCCACCGCGGTGGACACGCCGAGGGTGGCGACCCGGACCTGGTCGCGGCGCAGCAGCGCCAGCTCGCGGCCGCCGGCGTCGTGCAGCTGCTCGACCGAGCGCACCACGTGCACCCGGCCGACCGGGCCCAGCTCGCCGTCGCCGCGGACCCGCCGGACCAGGGTGTCGATCTCGTCCGGGACGCCGCCGGTGCCGGTGCCCTCGACCTGCGGTTCCGGCAGGTCGACGCGCAGCTCGTCGTCCGGTTCGCCGTCCGGGAGCCGGAGCACCCAGGCCGAGCTGCCGGGTCGTCCGCTCGCCCGGTCCGGCACGATCCGTTCGACGAGGAGCTCGATCCCGGCGGCGGACAGCCGCAGGTCCGGGGTGTCGAAGCGCTCGTGCTCGCGGACCTCCGCGTCGGTCACCGTGCGGACGCCGTGCAGCCCGGCCAGGCCGGTCAGCCGGGGCGCCCCGGTGTGCGCGGGCCCGCGGTAGGCCAGTTCCCCGGAGGACGTGCTGGTCGTGCGGGTGTCACTCATGCTCCCGGGGTTCCCGCGGGCCACCCGGCGTAGTCGCCGCCATCCGGGGGACCGTTCAGACCGCCTTGCCCGGATTGAGGATGCCGTGCGGGTCCAGCGCCGCCTTCACCGCACGCTGCATCGCGACCACCCGCGGGCCGAGCTCGCGCTCCATGCCGTCCCGCTTGAGCAGCCCGACGCCGTGTTCACCGGTGACGGTGCCGCCCAGCTCGACGGCCGCGGCGATGATCTCGTCGAAGGCCGCGCGGGTGCGCTCCCGGGCGGCCGGGTCGCCGTGCGGGGTGAGCATCAGCGGGTGCAGGTTGCCGTCGCCGGCGTGCGCGACGGTGGCGATCCGCACGTCGAGCCGGCGGCCGATCTCCTCGATCCGGCCCAGCATCTGTGCCATCCGGGTGCGCGGGACGCAGACGTCCTCGGTGAGCATCCCCATCCCGAGCTGTTCCAGCGCCGGATAGGCCATCCGGCGGGCGGCGAACAGCGCGTCGGCCTCGGTGGGGTCGGTGGAGGCCATCGCGTCGGTGGCGCCGTGCCCGGTGAAGGCGTCCAGGATCGCTTCGGCCTCCGCGGCCGCGGCCGGCTCGGGCAGGTCGGTCTGGGCGAGCAGCAGCGCCGCCGCGCCCTCCGGCAGCCCGGCGTTGCGCCAGCTGTTCACCGCGGCCAGGCACTCCCGGTCCACCAGCTCGAACACGGCGGGCTGCAGCCCGCGTTCGGTGACGGCGGCGACCGCGGCGCCGCAGTCGGCGAGCGAGTCGAAGAACCCGACGACGGTGCGCGGCGCCGCCGGGCGGGCCGGGCGCAGCTTCACCGTCACCTCGGTGATGACGCCGAGGGTGCCCTCCGAGCCGACGATCAGCCCGGCCAGGTCGTAGCCGGCGACGCCCTTCGCGGTGCGCCGCCCGACCCGCACGATCTCGCCGTCGGCGGTGACCACCTCCAGCGCCAGGACGTAGTCGCGGGTGACGCCGTACTTCACGCAGCACAGCCCGCCCGCGTTGGTGGCGACGTTCCCGCCGATCGTCGACCAGGGCGCCGAGGCCGGGTCCGGCGGGTACCAGAGGCCCTGCGCGGCGCAGGCGGCCCGCAGGTCGTCGTTCACCACCCCCGGTTCGACGACGGCGAGCCGCTCCCCCGCCGAGATCTCCCGGATCGCGGTCATCCGTTCCAGCGACAGCAGCACGCAGCCCTCGACCGCGTTCGCGCCGCCGGACAGCCCGGTGCCGGCGCCGCGCGGGACCACCGGGACCCGGTGCCGCGCGCAGGCGGCGACCACGGCGGCGACGTCGGCGGTGCTGCGCGCCCGGACCAGGCACAGCGGGGTGCCGTGCTCGGCCCACTCGGCCTCGTCGTGCACGTAGAGGCGGACCGTGTCCGGGTCGGTGCGGACCTGGTCGCCGCCCAGCGCCGCGGCCAGCTCGGTGAGCACCGCCCGGCCCGCCGCGTCCGGGCCGGACGGGTCCAGCCGGGCCGGGGCGGTGGACCCGCCGAACGGCCTGCCCTCCGGTTCGACGACCACCGGCGGGGTGTCGAGCAGGTGGTCACCGACGGGTTCGCGCTCGGACATGCCGCTGACGGTAGGTCCCGGCCCGGCGCCGGGCCAGCGCGCCGGCCGCACGGCTCGAACACCGCCGCCCGGCCCGGTCAGGCCCGGCCCGGCCGCACCCCCGGGTGCCGGGTGCGCGGCGCCGGGACCGCGGCGTCCGGCCCGGGCACCGCGGCCGGCGGCGCGGGCGCCCCGGCCCACTCCATCCGCGACCACGGCAGCGCCAGCTCCCCGGTCCCGGTGACCGGGTGCGGCGCCAGGTCCGCCAGCGGTCGCGCCTCGGCGTGCCGGGCGAACACCCCGCCGACGTAGCGGTGCCCGGTGTCCGGCGCCACGAACAGCACGGTGCGGTCCGGTTCCAGGCCGCCTTCCCAGCGGGCCGCCAGGTACGCCGCGCCCGCGGACAGCCCGGCGAACACCGCGTGCCGGCGGAGCAGCGCCACCGCGCCGGACAGCGCGGCGCCGAAACCGGTCCAGTGCACGACGTCGTAGGCGGTGTGGTCGACGTTGCCGAACGGGATGGAGCTGCCGATCCCGGCGATGATGATGTCCGGATCGGCGACGTGCTCGCTGCCGAAGGTGACGCTGCCGAACGGCTGCACCCCGACCAGCCGGGTCCGCCGCCCCGGCGGGTCGCCGGCCCGCAGGTAGCGGGCCAGCGCACCGGTGGACGCCCCGGACCCGACGCCGCCGACGACGGTCAGCGGGACCGGCCCGAGCGCGTCGCGCACCATCCGGGCGACCGGGCGGTAGCCGAGATGGTGCACGTCGTCGTGGTACTGGCGCATCCAGTGCAGCCGCGGATCGGCGGCCAGCAGCGCGTGCACCCTGGCGACCCGCCTGCTCTGGTCGAGCTTGAGATCGTCCGAGGGCGGCATCGGGTCCAGCCGGGCGCCGAGCAGCTCCAGCTGGACCCGGACGGCGTCGTCGACCGTCGTCGAGCCGACGACGTGACAGCCCAGCCCGTAGCGGTGGCAGGCCAGCGCGAGGGCGATCGCGTAGATCCCGCTGGAGGAGTCCAGCAGGGTGTCGCCGGGCGCGATCCGGCCGGTGTCGAGCAGGTGCCGGACGGCGGCGTCGGCGCTGAGCACCTTCATCGTCTCGAACCGCAGGCAGTGCAGGCGCTCGCCGACCCGGACCAGGTCCGGCCGGCCGACGGCGTCGGCGACGTGCTCGACCGGGTTCACCGGTGCACCCCCGCCGCGACGGTGGGCGCTCCGGAGCCGGCCGCGAACGTCCCGGTCACCGGCAGCCCGGCGGCCCGCAGCGCCCGCGCCGCCCGCCGCAGCACCGCCGCCGGATCGGTGCCGGCCGGGTCCACGACCAGCCCGGCGACGTTGCCGCTGTGCGCGATCTGCACGCCCAGCACGCCGGGTTCGTCGGCGGCGCCGAGCAGCCGGTCCAGCTGCCCGTCGGTGCGGTGCAGCCGGGCGCTACAGGTGGCGACGGCGGCGACCCCGGCCGGGTCGGCGCGCTGCACCGCCGTCCGCAGCCGGTCCCGCAGCTCCTCGTAGCCGTCGACGACCGGCGGTGGCGGGACCGGGGGCGCGTCGGCCGGGGTGTCGACCGGGCGCCCGCCGTCGAGCAGGCAGCCGAGCACGAGCAGCGGCGGCAGTGCCGGACCGAGAGTCTCGATCACGACGCCGTCCCGCTGCGCGAACAGCCGGACGGCCGGGTCGTCGAACATCAGCGGGTCGCTGGCCGCCTCCGCGGCGACGGCGATCCGGGCGACCGTGCGCGGATCGGGCATCACCCCGCAGGCGTCGGCGACCGCGCGGATGGTGGCGACGACGTCGGCGGTGGACGAGCCCATCCCGAGCCCGGCCGGAACCGGCCCGGTCAGCCGCAGCCGGCCGCCGGCCGGCGCATCCGGCGGCGCCACCGCGCGCAGTGCGAGTGCCGCGGCGCGGGCCGCCTTCGTGCGGTCCCGCGGGTGTACGGCGACGCGGGGGGACGCCGGATCCGGCCGGAACCGGGCGTGCACCCCCGCGACCGGCGACGGCAGCGTGACCAGGCCGGGCCGCGGGCGGCCGTCCGGGCCGCGGAAGAACCCCTGAAGCAGCTCCCCGTGATGGCACCCGCCGTACCCGTGGCCGGTCCTCACCGGCCCGTCCGGTACCGGTACAGCGCCGTCGGATCGGCGCTGAACTGGGAGAACGGGAACGGCTCCGCGGACAGCGCGGTGACCCCGGCGCCGAGGAACGCCCGCGCCACCGCGGCCCCGGTCTGGGCGTAGACGGTCAGCGGCACACCGCGCTCGCGGCAGCGCGCGACGATCGGGTCGAAGGTGCCGTTGGCCAGCGTCATCCCGGTCGCGACGACCGCGTCGGCGGCGTCGATCACCTCGTCCGCCGAGTCGGACACCGGATCGTCCCACTGGGTGCGGCGCAGGTCCAGGTCGCACGGCAGGCACTGCGCGCCGCGCTCCCGGATCGCCGCGACCAGCGGGTTCACCACGCCGATCAGCGCCACCCTGGCCCCGGCGGGCACGTCGAGCAGCCCGGCGACGGCGGCGTCGCGGGCCAGTGCCCGGGTCTCCGGGGTGCCCGCGGGGAGCTCGACGCGTTCGGCGCCGGGATCGGTGGCGAACGGCCGGCCCGCGGCGAGCCGGGCGTCCAGCGCGGCGATCCGCACCGGGTAGGGCCGGTCCGGCGCCATCAGGTCGGTCAGCGGGAGGCCGGACAGGTCCTGGCAGGCGACCGGATCGAGCTCGCCGGCCCGCACCGAGGCCGCGCCGAACGCCCGGCCGCAGCGGACCAGGACGTAGTGGTTGCGGTAGGTCACCGGGCCGCCGGCCAGCCGGGTCCCGTGGCCGAGCCAGAACACGCTGGTGGCGGTGTCGCCGTCGGGCAGCGGCCCGGCGCCGCCGGTGAGCGCCTCGTCCAGCAGCTCCGCGACGCTCACCGCGGACACCCGGTGAAGCGGAACAGGTGGGTGAGTACGCCGTCGCCCCAGTCGTGGCGCAGCGCGAGCTCCGTGTCGAAGCCGTTCCGCTGGGCGGCCGTGACCAGGCCGGGCAGGTCCGCGGTGTTGGAGGCGATCACGAAGACCTCCGCGCCGGGGGCGAGCACGTCGCGCCCGGCCAGCTGGGCGAAGAACCGCTCCAGCAGCGCGACGCCCTGGCAGACGTTGCGCACCACGTCCGGGTCGTCGGCGACCGGGACGCTGACCGCGGGCGGGTTGAACGTCACGACATCGATCCCGAGCCCCTCGGGCAGCCCGTCCAGCAGGTCGGCGACCACGCCGGTGCAGGCGTCGCCGCCGGCGAACCGCCGGTGGTGCCGCACGGCCGTCTCGACGCTGGCCGGGTGCACGTCCACCGCCCAGGTGTGCGCGGCCCCGCGGAGCCCGGCGGCGATCACCTCGATCCCCACCCCGCAGCCCATCGCCAGGTACCGGCGCCCGCGCGTCTCGATCTCCCCGGACAGCACCCGGTCGGCGACCATCGCGCTGGTCAGGCCCGGCTTGAACACCCCGGGCGGCAGGTCGAGCTCCAGGTCGTTCCAGCGGTGCGTGCGCGGGGTGTGCAGCGACCCGTCCGGCCGGTTCAGCTCGGCGATCCGGTCGGCGGGCAGCGGTGGCGGCAGCTCTCGCGGCGTCACGGGAACGGGTGAGATCGTCATGTGTTAACGACTATCATTATCATTACGGTCTCGCAACGGTGACGGGTCGTACAGGCCGCCCCCCTGGCCACCGTCCCGTCCGGGTGATAAATACTCACGATAATCATGTTCATCAAAGGCGCCCTCGGGCTCTCCGTCGTGCTGCTCGTCTCGATCGTCCTGGCGATCGGGCTCGGGCCGGCACCCGTCCCCCCGGACGACACGCTCCGCTACCTCACCGCCGCGGTCACCGGCGGCTCGATCACCCTGGACGAGCTGCCCACCTACGAGATCATCTGGCAGCTGCGGACCCCGCGGGTGCTGCTCGCCGCGGTGGTCGGGGCCGGTCTGGCCGCGGTCGGGGTCGGGGTCCAGGCGCTGGTGCGCAATCCGCTCGCCGATCCGTTCGTGCTGGGCATCTCCTCGGGCGCCTCGGTCGGTGCGGTGACCGTGATGGTGACCGGCGCGCTCGCCTTCGCCGGGATCCACGCGCTGTCGGTCGGGGCGTTCCTCGGCGCGCTCGCCGCGGCCGCACTGGTGCACCTCGCCGCGCGGCGGCGCGGTCCGGCCGGGACCAGCCCGCTGCGCCTGGTGCTCACCGGGATCGCGCTGGCCTACGCCTTCCAGGCCGCGATGGCGCTGCTGATCTACCTGGTGCCGCAGGGTGAGGCCACGTCCACGGTGCTCTACTGGACGCTCGGCGGGTTCGGCGCCGCGACCTGGGAGTCGCTGCCGGTGGTCACCGTCGTGGTGCTGGCCGGGATGGTGCTGCTGCGGTCCGGTGCCCGCGATCTCGACGTGCTCGCCCTCGGCGACGAGACCGCCGCCAGCTCGGGTGTGGACACCCGCGTCCTGCGCAGGCGGCTGTTCGTGCTCACCTCGCTGATGACCGGTTCGATGGTCGCCGTCTCCGGTGCCATCGGGTTCGTCGGGCTGATCGTGCCGCACCTGGTGCGGATGGTCACCGGGGCGGTGCACAGCCGGGTACTGCTGCTCGCGCCGCTGGTCGGCGCGGTGCTCGCGGTCTGGGTCGATCTGCTGTCCCGCACCGTCGTCGCACCGCGCGAGCTGCCGCTCGGGGTGGTCACCGCGCTCGTCGGCGTCCCGGTGTTCCTGGTGCTGCTGCGCCGCCGCGGCTACGTGTTCGGCGGGGCGTGAGACCGGTGGGCCTGGAGCTGAAGGGGATCTCCGTCGTCGCCGGCGGCCGGGAGATCGTGCGCGAGCTGTTCCTGGACGTCGCGACCGGCACCGTCGTCGGGCTGGTCGGGCCGAACGGCAGCGGCAAGTCCACCGCGCTGCGCTGCATCTACCGCGCGCTGCGGCCGGTCCGCGGCACCGTCCGGCTCGACGGCGACGATCTCGCCGGCTCCGGGCTGCGCGAGAACGCCCGCCGGATCGCCGCGATGACCCAGGACCACGGGTCCGATCTGGACTTCACCGTCACCGAGCTGGTGTCCCTCGGGCGCGCGCCGCACCTGGCCGGGCACCGCTCCCCCGGCCCGGAGGACGAGCGGATCTGCGCCGAGGCGATGGCCAGGGTCGGCGTCACCCACCTCGCCGACCGCGGGGTGCTGACGCTGTCCGGCGGTGAACGGCAGCGGGTGCTCGCCGCCCGCGCGCTCGCCCAGACCCCCGAGGTGCTGGTGCTCGACGAGCCGACCAACCATCTCGACATCGCCCACCAGCTCGGCCTGCTCGCCGCGCTGCGCGACGCCGGGCTGACCGTGCTGGTCGTGCTGCACGACCTCAATCTCGCCGCGGCGGCCTGCGACCGGGTCGGCGTGCTCGACGACGGCCGGCTGGTCGCCGCGGGCACCCCGGAGCAGGTGCTCACCCCGGACCTCGTGCAGCGGGTGTTCGGGGTGCGCGCCGACGTCGTCGCGCACCCGGTGACCGGCGCACCCCGGCTGCTCTACGCGCTGCCGTCCCCCGACTTCCCCTGATCCACCCGACCCTGGAGGCCCCCGTGCGGACCACCCGCGCCGTCCCGTTGCTGCTCGCCACCCTGCTCGCCGCCACCGCCTGCGGCGCGCAGGTGGAGGGCGCCGACGCCGCTGCCATGACGACCGTCCCCCGCTGTGCCCAGCCCGTCGAGTACCGCGAGCCGCAGAACGCGGTCGCCTACGAGGGCGGCAGCGCCGACAAGCTGTTCGCGCTCGGCCTCGCCGACAAGGTCCGCGGCTACGTGATGCCGCCGGCCAACCCGCCGGTCACCGAGTCCCCCTGGGCCGAGGACTACGCGAGCGTCGAGATGCTGTCCGACGACCTGCTCAACCGCGAGCTGGTGGTCGACGCGGGCGCCGATCTCGTCGTCGCCGGCTGGCGGTCCGGGTTCAGCGACGAGCGCGGCATCACCCCCGAGCTGCTCGACCGGCTCGGCATCCAGAGCTTCATGCACACCGAGACCTGCTGGAACTACCCGGGCTTCCCGGAGCGGGTCACCCCGATCGAGGGGCTCTACGAGGACCTGCGCCGGCTCGGCGACATCTTCCGGGTGCCCGAGCGGGCCGACGCCGTCGTCGCCGACATGCAGGCCCGGGTCGCCGCGGTCGAGGCGGCCGCGCCCCGGCTGGACCCGCCGCCGTCGGTGTTCCTCTACGACTCCGGCACCGACCGGCCGAACAGCGCCGCGAACCAGGTGCCGCCGAACGACATCATCCGGCTCGCCGGTGGCCGCAACATCCTCGACGACGTCGACGGCCGCTGGACCGACGTCGGCTGGGAGACCGTCGTGGAGCGGCAGCCCGAGATCATCATGATCCTCGACTACGGTGACCAGTCCGCCCAAGAGAAGATCGACTTCCTGAAGTCGCTCCCGACGCTGCGGAGTGTCCCGGCCGTGCAGAACGACAACTTCTTCGTGCTCGACTACAACGAGGGCATCTCCGGCCCGCGCAACATCGACGGCCTGGAGCGCCTCGGCGGCTACCTGCGGGAGTTCAGCCGGTGACGGCCCGGTCGGTGCTCCGCGAGCCCGCCTTCCTGCGGCTGTGGACCGGGACGACGGCGTCCGGCCTGGCCACCTGGGCGCTGCCCTTCGTGCTCGGCCTGGCCGTCGTCGACGGCTCGGTCACCGCGGTCGGGCTCGGGCTGGCACTCGGGGTGCGCACCGCGGGGTTCCTCGCGGCCGTCCCGGTGAGCGGGGTGCTGGCCGACCGGTACTCACGACGGGCGACCGTCGGCTGGTCCGGCGCCGCGGCCGTGCTCGGCTCGGTCGCGGTGGCCGGCGGGCTCGGCGGGCCGCTCTGGCTGCTGCTCGCCGGCTGCGCGCTGGCCGGGGCCGGCCAGGGCGCCTGCCGGCCGGCGTTCCAGGCGCTCGTCGTCGAGGTCGTCGACGCCGAGCGGCGGCAGCAGGCCAACGCGGCGATGACCTTCTCGGTGCGGGCCAGCACCCTGGTCGCGCCCGCGCTGACCGCGCTGGCCGCCACCGCGTTCGGCGTGCGGGTGCTCGCGCTGGCCATCGCCGCGCTCTGGGTGGTCGCCGCGGCGCTGCCACCGCGCGGGCTGCGCCGGCCGGCACCCGCCGGAGCGCGGCCGGGCTTCCTCGCCGAGTTCGCCGAGGGCGTCGCCGAGGCCCGGCGGCATCCCTGGTTCCTGGCCGGGCTCGGCGCGCTGACCGCGGTCATCGCCACCGGGTACTCGGCGACCGGGGTGGCGCTGCCGCTGGTCAGCCGGGACACCTACGGCGGCGCGGCGGTGCTCGCCGCCGCGCTCACCGGCTACACCGCGGGTGCGCTGCTCGGCGCCGTGCTGGTCGCCCGGTGGCGGCCGGTCGCCCGCGGGTGGACGGCGCTGGCCGGGCTCGGGGTGTACGCGGTCGCCCCCCTTGCTCTGCTCACCCCGCTGCCGGTGTGGGTCGTCGTCGGGGCCTACGTGGTCTGCGGGATCGGCATCGAGCTGTTCAACGTGCCGTGGTTCACCGCGGTGCAGCGCGAGGTCGACCCGGCGACCCTGGCCCGGGTGTCCTCGCTGGACTTCCTGCTCTCCTACGGCCTCGCCCCGCTCGGGCTGGCGCTGATCGCGCCGGCGATCGCCGCCTTCGGGCTGCAGCCGGTGCTGCTGGTGTGCGCCGCGGTCTGCCTGCTGGCCCCGGCGCTGGCCGCGCTCGCCCCGGGGGCGCGGCGGTTCTCCCGGGAGCCGGCGACCACCGGCTGAGCAACGCTCCAAACCCGGCCCGGCCGCACTGCCCGGCTGCTCTGCCCGGTCGGGCCGGCTCAGCTGCCGAGCCGGGCGGCCAGCTCGCGGCCCAGCCGCAGCCCGGACAGCCACGCCGTCTGCACCCGGGACCGGCCCCAGCCGTCCCCGGCCAGGCCGATGCCGTCGTCGTCGAGGTGGAACGCAGGCTCGCGCCGCCCGCGCGGGGCGGCGAACCGCCACCGATGCTGGTGCGTCCACTCCGGCTCCGCCCCGATCCCGAGCAGCCGCCGGACGGCGGCGGTCATCGTGGCGGCGGCCCCGTCCGGCGCGGCGTCGTAGGTCCGGGCCAGCGCGCCGGTCGAGTGCGCGACGAGCACCGGGGCGCCGTCGCCGCGCCGGTCGCCGTCGTCGGCCACCGACGACAGCACCGGATGGTCGTTGACGAACGCGGCGGGCAGCTCCGGCCAGTCCCGGCGGGCGAACCCGAGGGTCAGCGCGAGCACCGGGTCCCACTCCCGGTCCGCGACGGCCGCGCCGGCCGCGGTGTGCGGGTCGAGCAGCCGGGCGGCCTGCGGGTCCGGCATCGCGACGACGACCGCGTCGCACGGTTCGCCGTCCACCCGGGGGCGCCCGTCCGGGCCGGGCCGGACCTCGCGGACCTCGTGTCCGGTGTGCACCGTCAGGTCCCGCGCGGACTCGGTGACCAGCGAGCGCAGGCCGCCGGGCGCGGCCCAGCGCATCGGGCCGGGACTGTCCGCGACCCGGGCGCCCGGCTCGAACACGGCGAGCGTGTCGGTCCACTCCCGGACCAGGCCGTCCCGGCGCCAGTGGCGGACGCGGGCGTCGAACTCGTCGTCGGACACGGTGAAGTAGGCGGCCCCGATGTCGGCCGGGCGCCCGCCGTGCCGGTGCACCGCGAGCCGGCCGCCGACGCCGCGCGCCCGCTCCAGCACGACGACGTCCACCCCGCGGGCGGCGAGCTCCCCGGCACAGGTCACCCCGGCGATCCCGGCCCCGATCACGATCACAGCCACACCGACGAACCTAGGGCGCCGCTTCCCGCGCCGCGCACCGGCGGTTAGGGTCGCCTCACAACGAGAGGGGGCCGGGTGGAGGACATCACCGACGAGGCACGGTTGCGGGAGATCGTCGTCGAACCGTCGAAGGCGATCAAGGAGAAGGAACGCGACCGGGTCGACGCGGTGACCGCCGAGTGGCTCGCCGCGTCGCCGTTCTTCCTGCTGGCCACCTGCGGGCCGGACGGCGTCGACGTCTCCCCGCGGGGCGATCCCGCCGGCAGCGTGCTGGTGCTCGACGAGGGCCGGGCGATCGCGTTCGCCGACCGGCGCGGCAACCACCGGCTCGACTCGATGCGCAACATCCTGCACGACCCACGGGTCGGGATGATCTTCCTGGTGCCCGGGTCGAACGACACCGTGCGGGTCAACGGGCGGGCCCGGATCGTGCACCGGCCGGACTTCGCCGAGCAGCTGGCCGTCAAGGGCTCGGTGCCGGAGCTGGCGATCGTCGTGCAGATCGACGAGCTGTTCCTGCACTGCGCGAAGGCGTTCCTGCGGTCGTCGCTGTGGGATCCGGCGACCTGGCCCGGCAAGGGTGAGGTGCCCAGCGCCGGGAAGCTGGTGAAGGGCCAGTACCGGATCCCCGGCCCCGCCCGGGTGCTCGACGCCGCGATGCGCCGCGAAGCCAAGGCCAACCAGTACTGAGACCCCGTAGTCCGGCCGCACACCCCTTCGCCCCGGTTCGCACCCGCTGCAGCGGGTGTGCAGCGCGGCGAGGGGGTGTGCACCGCGGTGACGGGGTGCGGACCGGGGTGCCGCGGTGCTGGCGGGGCGGCGCAGCGCAGGGCAGCGCACGGCGGGATCAACGCAGGGCGGGATCAGCGCAGGGCGGGATCAGCGCAGGGCGGCGACCCGGGCGTACCGGGCCCGCCACCAGGCGTCCCGCTCCGGCGGCGCAGCGACGTCGGCGCGGCGGACCGGCTCGGGGGCGCGGCGCGGCACCGGGAGGGCGCCGTCCGCGGGCAGCAAGCGGTCGGCGTCGGCGACCACGTCCTCGGCGAGCAGCGACGCCGTCCCCAGCCCGCAGGCGTGGTGCAGCTCGGGCAGCGCCCCGGCGAGCGCGAGCCCGGCGGCCAGCCCGACGCTGGACTCGACCGCCGACGACACGACCACCGGCAGACCGCACTCCTGCGCGATCCGCAGCGCGCGGCGCACCCCGCCGAGCGGGGCGACCTTGAGCACGACGATGTCCGCCGCACCGGCCCGCACCACCCGCATCGGGTCCTCGGCGCGGCGCACCGACTCGTCCGCGGCGATCGGGACGTCCACCGCGCGGCGCACCGCGGCCAGCTCCTCGACGGTCGCGCACGGCTGCTCGACGTACTCCAGCCCGCCGGCCGCCCGCCCGATCCGGCGGATCGCGGCGATCGCCTCGTCGGCCGGCCAGGCGCCGTTGGCGTCCACCCGGACCAGGCCGGACGGGCCGAGCGCGTCGCGCACCGCGGCGACCCGCTCCTCGTCGGCGCCGGCCGGGGCGCCCGGCTCGGCGACCTTCACCTTCGCCGTGGTCGCCCCGGAGGCGCGCACGATCCGCTGCGCGTGCTCCGGCCCGACGGCGGGCACGGTGCAGTTGACCGGCACCCGGTCGCGCACCGGCTCCGGCCAGCCGTCCTCGGCCGCCTCCCGGGCCGCGGCCAGCCAGCCGAGCGCCTCGCGGTCGTCGTACTCGGGGAAGGGGCAGAACTCACCCCAGCCGGCCGGGCCGTGCAGCAGCAGCCCCTCCCGGACGGTGATCCCGCGGAAACGGGTGGTCATGCCGAGCGCGTAGACGTGCACGGCGGGCCACGCTAGGCGACCAGCTCGTGCGCGGCCGGATCGACCCGGCGGGTCCGGTTGCGGAAGGTGAACGTGTAGCCGGGCCACAGGGTGCGGTTGTGGCCGTCGTCGTCGAGGTACCAGGACGCGCAGCCGCCGGATCCCCAGACCGCGGCGCCGAGCCTGCGCTGCAGCTCGGCGTTGTGCTCCTCCTGCACGTCGGCCCGGGTGTCGATGGCGACGGCGCGGTTGCGGTCGACCAGCGCCATCGCGTCGAGCACGTAGTTCAGCTGGGACTCGATCATGAGCACCATCGAGCTGTGCCCGAGCCCGGTGTTCGGCCCGACGACGGTGAACAGGTTCGGGAAGCCGGCGATCGTGGTGCCGTGGAACGCCTGCGCGCCGTCCCGCCACACGTCGGCGAGCTTGGTCCCGTCCCGCCCGGTGATCGCCATCCGGCCCAGTCCGGCCCCGGCCGAGGAGCCGACCCGGAACCCGGTGCCGAAGACGATCGTGTCCACCTCGTGCAGCACGCCGTCGGTGGTGACGACGCCGTGCTCGGTGATCCGCTCGATGCCGGCGGTCTCGACCGTCACGTTGTCCCGGCGCAGGGCCGGGTAGTAGTCGTTGCTCATCAGGACCCGCTTGCAGCCCATCGTGAAGTCCGGCGTGACGGTGCGGCGCAGCTCCGGGTCGCCGGCGAACACCCGGCGCAGGTGCAGCCGGGCGACCCGCTCGGCGAGCTTCATGACGCGCGGGTGCATGAAGCCGAGCACCATCGCCTCGTGCCGCCAGTAGAGCGCGGCCCGGTACCCGGCGCGCAGCCAGGGGACCCGGCGGAACGCCCGCCGGGTGCGGTCGCTGATCGGCTTGTCCGGCTTGGGGAGCACCCACGGGGCGGTCCGCTGGAAGAGCGTGAGGTGCTCGACGCCGGGGGCGACGGCGGGCACGAACTGGATCGCCGAGGCCCCGGTCCCGATCACCGCGACCCGCCTGCCGCGCAGGTCCTCGCCGTGCGGCCAGCGCGCGGAGTGGAAGGCGCTGCCGGCGAACCGGTCGAGGCCCTCGATCTCGGGCACCGCGGGCTCGTGCAGCGCGCCGGTCCCGAAGATCACGTAGCGGGCGCGCAGCGCGGAGCCGTCGGCCAGCCGGACGTCCCAGCCGGTGCCGTCCCACTCCGCGCCGGTGACCTGCGCGCCGAACCGGATCCGGCCGCGCAGCCGGTGGTGGTCGGCGACGTCCTCCAGGTAGCTGCGGATCTCGGCCTGACGGGCGAAGGTGCGGGTCCAGTCCGGGTTCGGGAAGAAGGAGAACGAGTACAGGTGCGACTCCACGTCGCAGGCGCAGCCGGGGTAGGCGTTGTCCCGCCAGGTGCCGCCGAGGGTGTCCGCCTTCTCCAGCAGCAGCCAGTCCCGGCGGCCCGCCCCGTCCAGCCGGACGGCCGCGCCCAGCCCGGCGAACCCGCTCCCGACGATCAGCGTCTCGACCTGCTGCCCGGACATGCGACCTCCCGACAAATAGTGTTACCGGCGGTAACATAACACGGGTAACCTACTGCCGGTAGCGTCCGCGCCATGACCTCGCGGACCGCCCCGAACGCGCGGCGCCGGGTACCGCGGGCCGAGCGGGAACGCCAGATCGTGGACGCCGCCGTCGCCGTCTTCGGGGAGCGCGGGTACGCCGCGACCTCGATGGACGCCGTCGCCGAGCGGGTCGGCGTCACCAAGCCGGTGCTCTACACGCACTTCGGCTCCAAGGAGGGGCTGCTGCTCGCCGCGATCGCGCGGGCCAGGGCGGAGCTGCTGGAGGTGGTGGCGGCGGCCGCCGCCGGCGCGACCGATCCGGAGTCGATGCTGCGGGACGGGACGCTGGCGTTCTTCACCTACCTGGACCGGCGGGCGCCCGCCTGGCAGCTGTTCTGCTCCGAGGCCGGGGTCGCCGACACCGCGCTGGAGGAGATCCGCGCCCAGCAGACCGACTTCATCGCCGCGCTGCTCGCCGCGCAGGTCCCCGGCACCGCACCGGAACGGCTGACCGGCTGGGCGCAGGTGATCGTCGGGGCCTGCGAGCGGCTCGCGGTGTGGCGCGGGCAGGACGACGCCGTCACCGCCGAGCAGGCGACCGAGTACCTGATGGAGGTCGCCTGGACCGGGCTCGCCGGGCTGGGGCGACGGACCGGGTAGCGGGCCGCGGTGCGCGGTCCGGGAGACTGGACCGTCATGAGCACGACCGCCCCCCGCCTGCTGCAGGTCGCCCGCACCGAGCGGATCACGCCGGCGATGATCCGGGTCACCCTCACCGGCGAGGAGCTGGCCGGGTTCCCCGGGCACGGCCCGGACCGCCGGATCAAGATGTTCTTCCCGGTCGAGGGGCAGGAGCGTCCCGCGGTGCCCCGGGCGAGCACCGGCGGCCCGGTGTGGCCGGCCGGCGAGGCGCGGCCCGCGATCCGCACCTACACGGTGCGCCGGTTCGCCCCCGACGCCGGCGGGCACGGCGAGCTGGACGTCGACTTCGTGGTGCACGCCGGGCACGGTCCGGCCGCGGCGTGGGCGGTCGCGGCCGCACCCGGGGCGTGGGTCGGGGTGTCCGAGCCGGGCGGCCGCTGGGAGCCCGACCCGCACGCCGAGCACCATCTCGTCATCGGCGACGAGTCCGCGCTGCCCGCCGTCGCCACCGTGCTGGAGACCCTCGCCGCGGACCATCCGGCGGTCCCGGTGCAGGCCGTGCTGGAGGTCGCCGACGCGGGCGAGGAGCAGCAGCTCCCGGGCGGCGCCCGGATCGTCTGGGTGCACCGGGGCCACGCGCCGGCCGGCACGCCGCTCGTCGACGCGGTCCGCGCGGTCACCCTGCCGGACGGGCGCGGGCAGGCGTGGCTGTCCGGCGAGTCCGCCGCGGTGAAGGAGCTGCGCGGGCACCTGCTCACCGACCGCGGATTCGACCGTCGCGCGGTCTACGCGACCGGCTACTGGCGCGCGCGCTGACACCGGTCTCCGGCGCGGCCCCGCACCCCGGGTGCGCCGTCGCACCGGCCGTACCCGGTGCGGCACCGGAGCCGGGGTGCGGGGCCGCGGGAGTCGCAGTCGCCGGACAGCCCGCGCACAGCCGGTCCACAGGTTCCTGCGATGTGCTCCTAGCATGACCGACGTGACCGCCCGGGTTCCGCGCGACGGCGCGCTCGTCCGCGCCGACGGCAGCCCGATCCAGGTGCTGGTGGTGGACGACGAGGCGACCCTGTCGGACCTGCTGTCGATGGCGCTGCGCTACGAGGGCTGGGAGGTCCGCACCGCGGGCGACGGCGGCACCGCCGTGCGGCTGGCGCGCGAGTTCCGGCCGGACGCGATCGTGCTCGACGTGATGCTGCCCGACATCGACGGCGTCGAGGTGCTGCGCCGGGTGCGCGCCGACACCCCGGAGGTGCCGGTGCTGTTCCTGACCGCCCGCGACGCCGTCGAGGACCGGGTGGCCGGGCTGACCGCCGGTGGCGACGACTACGTGACCAAGCCGTTCTCGCTGGAGGAGCTGGTCGCCCGGCTGCGCGGGCTGCTGCGCCGGGCCGGGATGGCGGCCGCGAAGCGCTCCTCGGAGCTGGTCGTCGGGGACCTGGTGCTCGACGAGGACGCGCACGAGGTGCACCGCGGCGGCCGCCGGATCGAGCTGACGGCGACCGAGTTCGAGCTGTTGCGCTACCTGATGCGCAACCCGCGCCGGGTGCTGTCGAAGGCCCAGATCCTCGACCGGGTGTGGAACTACGACTTCGGCGGCCAGTCCAACGTCGTCGAGCTCTACGTCTCCTACCTGCGCAAGAAGATCGACGCCGGGTACCAGCCGATGATCCACACCGTGCGCGGCGCCGGGTACGTGCTGTCCGGCGGCGGGCTGACCGGCGTGGTCGTGACCCGGATGTCCGGGCGGGTCCGCTCGCTGCGGGCCCGGCTGGTGATCACCGTGCTGCTGGTGTTCACCGTGGCCTGCGTCGCGATCGGGGTCGCGACGACGGTCTCCCTGGAGCACTACCTGTCGTCCCGGCAGGACCGGGAGCTGGTCGTCGCGCTGGACGGGTTCGTCGCCCGGCAGACCGGCCGACCGCCCGGCCCGGGCGCCGTCCCGCAGCCGGAGGGCGTCGACGGGTACCGCACCGCACCCGACGGCGGCAGCCCGGAGACCGGCACCGGGCCGCCCGACGAGGGCTTCCTGCTCGGCCCCGGGCAGGGCCCGGACTCGGTGGGCGCGGTGTTCCGCGACGACCGGGTCGTCCGCGCCGAACAGGCCCGGCGCGGCGGCAGCACGGCGGTGCCCGCCGACGATCTCGCCGCGCTGCAGGCCACCCCGGCCGACGCCGCCCCGCACGACGTCACGCTGTCCTCCGGCCCGTTCCGCTCGATCGCCTACACCGACGGCACGACGACCTACCTCGTCGCGCAGCCGGACAGCGCGGCCGACACGGTGAGCCGGCTGCTCGTCACCGAGATCGTGGTGCTCGGCGGCGCGGTGCTGCTGGCCGGGCTGGGGGCGGCGGTGCTGGTGCGCCGCGAGCTCCGGCCGCTGGAGCGGGTCGCCGACGTCGCGGCCGGGGTGGGCGCGCTGCCGCTGGACCGCGGCGAGGTGCACCTGGTGGCGCGGGTGCCCGATCCGGACCCGCGGACCGAGGTCGGCCAGGTCGGCACCGCGCTGAACCACATGCTGGACAACGTCGAGGGCGCGCTCGCGGCGCGGCAGGAGTCGGAGACCCGGTTGCGCCGGTTCGTCGCCGACGCCAGCCACGAGCTGCGCACCCCGCTGGCCGCGATCCGCGGCTACGCCGAGCTGTCCCGCCGGGAGCCCGATCCGGTGCCGCCGGGCACCGCGCACGCGCTGGTCCGGATCTCCTCGCAGGCGGAGCGGATGAGCGCGCTGGTCGAGGACCTGCTGCTGCTCGCCCGGCTGGACTCGGGCCGCTCGCTGGAGCGCACCGAGGTGGACCTGACCCGGCTGGTGCTCGACGGCGTCGGGGACGCGCACGTCGCCGGCCCGGAGCACCGGTGGTCGCCCCGGCTGCCGGACGAGCCGGTGACGGTGACCGGCGACGAGCACCGGCTGGCCCAGGTGGTGACCAACCTGCTGGCGAACGCGCGCACGCACACCCCGCCCGGCACGTCGGTGACGGTGGAGCTGGACCGGCCCGCCCCGGACCGGGTGCGGCTGCAGGTGACCGACGACGGCCCGGGCATCCCGCCGGAGGTGGCACCGCGGGTGTTCGAGCGGTTCGTCCGGGGCGACGAGGGCCGCAGCCGGGCCGGGAACGGCACCGCGGGCACCGGCCTCGGCCTGGCGATCGTGTCCGCGGTGGTGGCCGCGCACGGCGGGACGGTGTCGGTGCACAGCGAGCCCGGCCGGACCACGTTCGGGGTGGAGCTACCGGTCGGCGGATGACCGGTCGGCGGGTGCGAGGTCCTCGGACAGCTTCCGGATGAAGTCGTCCATGGCCTCCTGCATGGTCTGCCGGAACGCGCCGAGCAGCGACTGGGTCGCCACCGGCTGCAGCGCCTCCACCGCGGTCCGCAGGTCGGCGACGCCGCTGCGCGGTAGCCCGGCCTCGACGTGCCGGCGCCACACCTCGTCGCGGAACAGCCCGACGAACACCTCGGCGATCTCCCGGGTGCGTTCCTGCAGCTGCACCCCGACGTCGACGACGGCGTCCGGCGGCAGCCCGAGCGCGACGGCGTGCGCACCGGCCCGCACCATCGACGGGTTGAGGATCCGCAGCCGGCCCGGCCGGGGGCGTTCCACCAGCCCGGACCCGGTGAGCCGGGCGGTCGCCGCCGCGGGCAGCTCGGTGCCGGCCCAGCGCGCGAAGTCGTCCTCGTCGATCTCGACCGGCTCCTCGGGCTGCCAGGGCGCGAGCATCCCGCGGTAGAGGCGCAGCGCGTCCTCGGCGCTGCCCGAGGGCGTCTGGTTGATCAGGACGCCGATCGCGGCGAGCGAGAACCCGCGCCGCTGCAGGCCGGAGATCAGCTCGAGGCGGGCCAGGTGCTCGGGGCCGTACCAGGCGGTGCGCCCGCGCATCTCGCCCGGCGGGACGAGGCCGCGGGACAGGTGCGCGCGGACGTTGCGCACGGTCATCCCGGCCTGCGCCGCGAGCCGGTCGATCGGGTACACGTCCCCCGTGGACGACGATCCGGACATCGCCGGGGAGCCTACTCGCGGACGCCCGGTCCGGCCTCCCGTCGCGAACCGGAACCGGCCGTCGTCGGTCAACGGTGACACGCCGGGCCGGACACCGACGGCGACATCGGCACCGAACCGGCACGGTCATGATCTCTGCAGCTCACAGGCTCCTCCGAGGCATACGTTGACATGGCGACACCACCGGCGAGTAGGGTTCGGCGGTGTCTTCGTCACGCGGGTGGACGCGGCTGCGGCCGCCCCGGCGGGCCGGTTCCCGGCCCGCGGCGCCCCGGGTGGCGGTGACCCGCCGGACGCCGGCCGCATGCCCGCGGCAGGCGCCCCCCGGGCCGGGCGGCGGGCCCCCCTCCCCGCCGGCCGGTCCGGACCCCCGGGGGTCCGGTTCAGCTCCGGCCGAGGTGCTCGCGCTGCAGGATCGCCATCCGGTGGGCGTCCCGGTAGCGCCCGCCGGCGAAGTACTCCTCGCGCAGCGTCCCCTCCACGGTGAACCCGGTCTTCTCGTAGACCCGCACCGCCCGGGGGTTCTCGACGTCGACGACCAGGTAGATCTTGTGCAGGTTCAGCACGCCGAACGCGTAGTCGAGGGCGGCGGCGGTCGCCCGGGCGGCCAACCCGCGGCCCTGGAAGCCGGGATGCACGATGATCTGGAACTCGGCGTTGCGGTGGATGTAGTCGATCTCCACGAGCTCCACCAGCCCGGCCCGCTCACCGGCGCAGTCGACGACGAACCGGCGCTCCCGGTTGTCGTGCACGTGCCGGTCGTAGATCTGCTGCAGCTCGACGAGCGCCTCGTAGGGCTCCTCGAACCAGTAGGACATGATCCCGGAGTCGTTCGACAGGCCGTGCACGAACGGGAGGTCGTCGCGCTCGAGGGCGCGCAGCCGCATCTCCGGACCGGCGTCGCCCGGCATGCTCAGCGGCCCGCGCGCACCCGCTGCGGGGTGCAGGACGGACAGTCCCGCCAGGGCAGGGTGCGGGCGTCGGCGGGCCGGGCCTCGCCGCACCGGCAGACACCGGCGATCCCGCCGAAACCGGGCATGGCCTTGGCCGGACGACCGGCCCGGACGAGGGTCGCGCCGGTGGCGGACGTGCGGGCAGGCAGGTACAGACGCATCAGGATCCCCGACGGTGTGTGGTGGGAGGGCGGCGACCGGTGGGTCACCGACAGATACTTCGTATTCACCCTACGAAACATGACGGACATGCCCAGTGAGCTCTGACACAGATCACCGCAACGGGTCCGGCGACCACCCGGATGTGCCTGCGAGACTGCGGCTCATGGCCGCCTCCCCGCTGATCCGGAACCTGACCGGCACCGCCCGCACCGCCTACGAGCTGGGCAGCGGCACGGCGCGGGCGGGTGTCGCGCTGGCCCGGTCCGGCGTGGTCCGCCCGGTCGGGCCCGGCCGGCTGTTCGGCATGGGCCGGGCGCTGGTGCGCTACGGCCACAGCATCACCGCGGCCTTCGCGGTCGGCGCCGCCCGGCACCCGTACCGGCTGGCGGTCGTCGACGACGACGGCGTCACCACCTACGCCGAGCTGGAGGAGCGCACCGACCGGCTGGCGCTGGCCCTGCTCGACTCCGGTGCGGGGCCCGGTGCGCCGGTCGGCGTGCTGTGCCGCAACGCCCGCGCCCCGATCGAGGCGATGATCGCCGCCGGCAAGGTGGGCGCCGACGTGGTCCTGGTCAACACCGGACTGTCCGCCGAGCAGCTGCGCGGCGTGCAGGAGCAGCAGGGGCTGCACACGGTCGTCACCGACGAGGACTTCCTCGACGTCGTCCCGGCCGGGCCGCGGGTGGTGCTGACCTCCACACCGGACGGTCCGCGGCCGGCGGGCGACCGGGCGCTGGACGATCTCGGCTCGATGATCGTCCGCAGCGGGCCGGGCGAGCTGCCGTTCCGGCCGGAGCCGTCGAAGCAGATCGTGCTGACCTCGGGCACCACCGGGACCCCGAAGGGCGCCAAGCGGCCGCACCCGTCCACCCTCGCCCCGGCGGCGTCGATCCTCTCGGCGATCCCGCTGCGCGCGGCGGAGCCGGTGCACATCGCCGCGCCGCTGTTCCACACCTGGGGCAACGCCGGCCTGCTGCTGGCCGCACTGCACGGTGCGACGGTTGTGCTGCGCCGCCGGTTCACCCCGGAGGGCTTCCTCGGCGCGGTGGCGCAGCGCCGCTGCACCACGGTGTTCGCGGTGCCGGTGATGCTGCAGCGGGTGCTCGAGTCAGGGGCCGACGGCTGGGGTTCGGCGCACGCCCCGCGGATCGTCGCCGTCTCCGGTTCGGCGCTGCCGGGCGGGCAGGCCACGGCGTTCATGGACCGGTTCGGCGACTGCCTCTACAACCTGTACGGCTCCACCGAGGTCTCCTGGGTCTCGATCGCCGGGCCGGAGGACCTGCGCGACGCGCCCGGCACCGCGGGCCGCGCCCCGGCCGGGACCACGCTGGTGATCCTGGACGAGCACGACGAGCCCGCCGGGCCGGGCGTCGAGGGCCGGGTGTTCGTGGGCAACGACCTGCCCTTCGACGGCTACACCGGCGGCGAGGCGGGCCTGGAGGAGCGCGACGGGCTGCTCGGCACCGGCGACGTCGGGCACCTCGACGAGCAGGGCAGGCTGTTCCTGACCGGCCGGGCCGACGACATGATCGTCTCCGGCGGGGAGAACGTGCACCCCGGGCCGGTGGAGGACCTGGTGTCCGGCATGCCGGGCGTCCGCGAGGCGTGCGTGCTCGGCGTCGACGACGACGAGTACGGCCAGCGGCTCGCCGCCTGGGTGGTGCGCGACCCCGGCGGGGACGTGACGGCCGACACGATCCGCGAGAAGGTCCGCTCCGACCTGGCGAAGTTCGCCGTCCCGCGGGACGTGCACTTCCTGGAGGAGTTGCCGCGCAACCAGACCGGCAAGGTCCTGCGGGCGGAGCTGCCCGGGCGGGGGTGACCCCCGACCGGGTGGCGCAGCCTGCCCCGACTTGAACTTAGGCTGCCCTTCCCTATACTGTCCCGATGACGGTGACGGACGCGCAGCGCGGTTCTGCGCCCGCTCCTGGCCGCCCGGGCACCGGTTGCGCGGCCCTGAGCGGCGCGGCAGGCGAACCGCTCGCCGGTACCGCACCGGCGGCGCGCCGGCTGGTCGCCGTGGAGCACGTGGGTGCCTGGCCGCGCACGGTCGCCGGCCATCCCGATCCCGATGTCACCGAGCTGTTCCACCGGTTGCGCGGCGACGGCGTCGTGCTGCTGCTGATCCGGCGCACCGGCCGGGCCGGCCGGGACTGCGACGGGGCGCGCACCGTCTACGTCGCCGATCTCGCGCCGGGCGCGTCCCGGGTGACCCGCCGCACCGTCTGCAGCACCGACGACCTGGCCGGCATCACGTTCGAGCCCGATGCCGGGGAGCCGGTCACCGATCCGGTGATGCTGGTCTGCGCGCACGGCAGGCGCGACGTGTGCTGCGCCGTGCACGGGCGGGCGCTGGCCGCGGAGGTGGCCGCCGAGGACGCCGACGTCTGGGAGTGCACGCACCTGGGCGGGCACCGGTTCGCGCCGACCGCGCTGGTGCTGCCCACCGGCTACGCCTACGGCAGGCTGGACACCGGCAGCACGCTGTCCGCGCTCAAGGCGGCGGGCGGCGGCAACGTCGATCCGTGGTCCTGCCGCGGGCACGCCGGGCTGGATCCGGTCGCGCAGGTCGCCGAGCTGGCGGTCCGCGAGCACACCGGGATCGGCGACGCCGGCGCGCTGCTCGTGCAGCCGGTGGACGGTCCCGGTCCGGTCGTCGTCCGGGCCCGTGACGGCCGCCGGTGGTCGGTGGACGTGCGCAGCGACAGCAGCCTCCCGCCGCGGCCGCCGTCCTGCGGTGCCGCCCTGGAACCGACGACGCCGCTGGTCGCGGCCGCGCCGGTCGCCCTGCGCGGCTAGAAGAACCGGCGCAGCGCGGCGGCCAGGCCGTCGTCGGTGACCGGTCCGGTGGTCGCGTCGGCGTCGGCCAGCACCTCGGCGGGCGCCTGCCCCATCGCGATCCCGTGCCCGGCCCAGCGCAGCATCTCGCGGTCGTTGTCGCCGTCGCCGACGGCGAGCACCTCGGACCGGTCGATGCCCAGCCGGGCGGCGACCCTGGCCAGGCCGGACGCCTTGGACACCCCGGCCGGGACCAGCGTCACCCAGGGCAGCTCGTGGTCGAGGGTCATGGTGGTGCCGTCGACGTCGAGCGCGGCGGCCCGGGCCGCGGTCTCGGCGGGGGTGCGCCCCGGCCAGTAGGCGATCAGCTTCGGGGTCGGTTCGAGCAGCAGCCCGTCGTGCCCGACCTCGGTGACGGTGCCGGCCAGCAGGCCGTCCGGGAACGGGCCGCTGACCCGCTGGCCGACGCCGACGTGCTCGGCGGCGAACACCGCGTCCGGGAACAGCTCGCGCAGCCGGCCCAGGGCGGCGGTGACGTCGAACCGGGCGACCGAGAGCACCTCGCGGGACGCGGTGTCCATCTCGACGGCGCCGTTCGAGGTCAGCGTGACGCCGCCGGTGAGCCCGATCTGGTCGAGCGCGACGGCGGCGCCGATCACCGTGCGGCCGGTGCAGAGCATCACCTCGGCGTGCTCGGCGGCCGCGGCGATCGCCGCGTGCACGGCCGGGCTCGGCGGGTTCCGGCCGTCGACGATCGTGCCGTCGATGTCCAGGGCGACGAGTCGGGGGCGGTGCACGTCCCGACCCTAGTCGTCGTGCGCGGGCGGGCCGGGTTCACGGCAGGGCGTACCGGTCGACGCCGTCGACGGTGCCGGTGTGCTGCATGCCGAGTCGTTCCAGGACCCGGACCGAGGCGTCGTTGCCGGGCTCGACGCCGGCCACGATCCGCCGCACCCCGCCGGCCCTGGCCAGCTCGACCAGCGCCCGGGCCGCCTCCACGGCGTAGCCGCGGCCGCGCCGGGACGCGACGACGCCGTAGCCGACCTCCAGCCCGCCGTCGCCGTCCGGGAACAGGCCCGCCCCGCCGACGACGAGCCCGCTGGCCCGTTCCACCAGCAGCCGGTGCCCGTAGCGGCCCCAGCCGGGGCCGTCCGGTTCGTCCGCGAGCAGCCGGGCGACGACCCGGTCGCCGTCCGCGGGGAAGTCGGCGGCCCAGCCGTCGCGCCGGGCCCCGGCGACGACGGCGGCCGCGGTCTCCGGCGTCCACGGGCGCAGCAGCAGCCGCACGGTCGGCAGGTCGGGCCCGGTCATCGGGGCATCCTCCTCCGTGCCGCCGGCCGACACACAGCCGGTGCACAGGTCGGCCACCGCTGCGGCACAGCCGGCCCGACGAGCGTCGGTGCACGTGACCAGCACCCTGGACCGGGTCCGGGTCCGTCCGGACATCCCAGCCCACTCCCCCAGCCCGTCGCACCGGCTCCGGCACCTGCCGCTCGCCGTCCTGCTCGCCGGGACGGCGCTGCTGTACCTATGGGGCCTGTCCCGGTCCGGCTGGGCGAACGCGTTCTACGCCGCCGCGGCGCAGGCCGGTGCACAGAGCTGGTCGGCGTGGTTCTTCGGCGCCTCGGACGCGGCGGGCGGCATCACCGTGGACAAGGCGCCCGGCGCCCTGTGGATCATGGGGCTGTCGGTGCGGCTGTTCGGCCTGAGCAGCTGGAGCATCCTGGTCCCGCAGGCGTTGATGGGCGTCGGCTCGGTCGCGCTGCTGTACGCGACCGTCCGCCGGGTCGCCGGGCCCGGCGCCGGGCTGCTCGCCGGCGCGGTCCTCGCGCTCACCCCGGTCGCGGTGCTGATGTTCCGCTTCGACAACCCGGACGCCGCGCTGGTGCTGGTCCTGACCGGGGCCGCGTACGCGCTCACCCGGGCCGTCGAGCAGGGCCGCACCCGCTGGCTGGTGCTGGCCGGGGCGCTCGTCGGGTACGGCTTCCTGGTCAAGATGCTGCAGGCGTTCCTGGTGTTGCCGGCGTTCACCCTGGTGTGGCTGCTGGCGGCGCCGGTGGCGTGGTGGCCGCGGATCCGAGCGCTGCTCGCGGCCGGCGCCGCGCTGCTGGTGTCGGCGGGCTGGTGGGTCGCGGTCGTCGAGCAGTGGCCGGCCGCGGACCGCCCATACATCGGCGGCTCGCAGACCAACAGCGTGCTGGAGCTGGTGTTCGGCTACAACGGCCTGGGCCGGCTGACCGGCGACGAGGTCGGCTCGGTCGGCGGGAACGGCGGCTGGGGCGAGACCGGGATCCTGCGGCTGTTCGGCTCGGAGATGGGCGGCGAGGCGTCCTGGCTGCTGCCCGCGGCGCTGCTGCTGCTCGGGGTGCTGCTGTGGCGGACCCGGCGGGCGCCGCGCACCGATCCGCTGCGCGCCGCCACGCTGCTGTGGGGCGGCTGGCTGCTGGTCACCGGCCTGACCTTCAGCTTCATGGCCGGGATCGTGCACGGCTACTACACCGTCGCGCTCGCCCCGGCCGTCGCCACGCTGGTCGGGATCGGCGCCACCGTGCTGTGGCGGGACCGGGCCGCGGCGTCGTCGCGGGTGCTGCTCGCGGCGACGGTCGCGGTGACCGCGTTCTGGTCCGCTGCTCTGCTCACCGACGCGACGGGCTGGCTGCGCTGGACGATCGTGCTCGGCGGGCTGCTCGCGGCCGCCGCACTGACCGGGGTGCACCGGATGCCCCGGGTGCTCGCCGCCGGGGTGGTCGCGCTGGCCGTGCTCGCCGGACTGGCCGGGACCGCGGCCTGGTCGGTCGCGACGGCGGCGACGGCGCACAGCGGGGCGATCCCGACGTCCGGGCCGGAGGGGTACGGCAGCGGACCGGTCGGGCGGGGTGGGCTCGGGATGGGCGGGCCGGGTGGGGCCGGCGGTCCGGGTGGGGCCGGCGGGTTCGGCCGGTCCGGTACCGCCGGGCCGGGTGGTACCGGCACCAGCTCCGGCAGCGGCGGGACCGGCACCGGCGGGACCGGTGGCACCGCCGGGACCGGTGGACCGGGCGGTACCGGCACCAGCCCCGGCAGCGGCAGCGGCGGCGGCCCCGGAGGCACGGCCGGCCCCGCGTCCGCTGGGCCCGCCGCCCCGTCCGGCAACAGCCACCGGATCGGCGGCCCGGGCGGCATCCTGAGCGCCCCCACCCCGTCCGCCCGGGTCACCGCCCTGCTCCAGGACGACGCCGACTCCTACACCTGGGCGGCCGCCGCGGTCAGCTCCAACCAGGCCGCGGGGTACCAGCTGGCGTCCGGCCGCCCGGTCCTCGCGCTGGGCGGGTTCAACGGCACCGATCCCTACCCCACGCTCGACCAGTTCCGGTCGATGGTCGCCGAGGGCCGGGTGCACTGGTTCGTCGGCGGCGCCGGACGGACCGGTTCCGCGTCGGGTGGCAGCGACGCCGCCGCCGAGATCGCCGCCTGGGTGGAGGCGACCTTCCCGGCCCGCACGGTCGACGGCGTCACCCTGTACGACCTGTCCGGGGATGCGTCGTGACCGGCGTCGCACCCGGCCGCACGGCACGCACAGCCGGGGCACAGCCCGGCCACACGGCCGCGACAGCGCAGGCGACGAGCGTTCCGGTCATGACACCTGTCCTGGCCGGTCCGACCGGCATCCGCCCGCCGGGCGAGCGCCCGCTCGCCGTCGACGCACCGGTCGCCCGGCCGGTGCTGGACATCGTGGTGCCGGTGTTCGACGAGGAGACCGACCTGGAGCCGTCGGTCCGCCGGCTGCACGCCTTCCTGACGGCCGGGTTCCCCTACACCTTCCGGATCACCATCGCCGACAACGCCAGCACCGACGCCACCCCGGTGATCGCGCGCCGGCTGGCCGCCGAGATCCCCGGGGTCCGCGCGGTCCGGCTGGAGCGCAAGGGCCGCGGTCATGCGCTGCAGGCGGTCTGGTCCGCCTCGGACGCCGACGTGCTCGCCTACTGCGACGTCGACCTGTCCACCGATCTCGACGCCCTTCTCCCGCTGGTCGCGCCGCTGGTGTCCGGGCACTCGGACCTGGCGATCGGGACCCGGCTCGGCCGGGGCTCCCGGGTGGTCCGCGGCCTCAAGCGGGAGATCGTCTCGCGCGGCTACAACCTGATCCTGCGCGGTGCGCTCGCCATCCGGTTCTCCGACGCCCAGTGCGGCTTCAAGGCGATCCGGTCCGACGTCGCGCGCCGGCTGCTGCCGCTGGTCGAGGACACCGGCTGGTTCTTCGACACCGAGCTGCTGGTGCTCGCCGAGCGGGCGGGCCTGCGGATCCACGAGGTCCCGGTGGACTGGGTGGACGACCCGGACTCGCGGGTGGACATCGTGCCGACCGCGATCGAGGACCTGAAGGGCGTCTGGCGGCTCGGCCGGGCGCTGGCCACCGGGGCGCTGCCGCTCGACGGGATCCGCGACCGGCTCGGCCGCACCGGGCCCGGCCGGATCCCGGGTGTGCCGTCCGGCCTCCCGGCGCAGCTGGTCCGCTTCGGCGTGGTCGGCGTCGTCTCGACGGTGGCGAACGTGGCGCTGTTCCTCGCGCTGCGCGGCGTGCTCGGGCCGATCGCGGCGAACGTCGTCGCGCTGCTGCTCTGCGCCGTCCTGAACACCGCCGCGAACCGCCGGTTCACCTTCGGCGTGCGCGGCCGCGACCGGCTGGCCGTCCACCAGTTCCAGGGGCTGATCGTGTTCGGCCTCGGCCTCGCGCTGACCACCGGTGCGCTCGCCCTGCTGGGCGTGCTGGCCCCGGGCGCGCCGCTCGCCGCCGAGGCCGCGGTGATCGTCGCCGCGAACCTGGTGGCGACGGTGCTGCGCTTCGTCCTGTTCCGCTCGTGGGTGTTCCGCCCGGCGAGCACCACCGCCCCGACGGAGGCTGCACTCCGATGACGACCACCCTCGACCGCGATCCCGCGACCGCCGCCGATCCGGCGCCCCCGCCGCGCCGGCGGCGCCGCGAACCGATCGCGCTGCTCGCCCTGCTCGTCGGCACCGGTCTGCTGTACCTGTGGAACCTGGGCGCGTCCCGCTACGCGAACTCGTTCTACGCCGCCGCGGTGCAGGCCGGGGCGAACGACTGGACGGCGTTCCTGTTCGGCTCGCTCGACCCGTCGAACGGGATCACCGTCGACAAGCCGCCCGCGTCGCTGTGGCCGATGGAGATCGCGGCCCGGCTGTTCGGCTTCGGCCCGTGGTCGCTGCTGGTGCCGCAGGCGCTGATGGGGGTCGCCGCGGTGTGGCTGCTGTACGCGGCGGTCCGCCGGGTGTCCGGGCACGGCGCCGGGCTGCTCGCCGGGGCGCTGCTGGCGCTCACCCCGGTCGCCGCCCTGATGTTCCGCTTCGACAATCCGGACGCGCTGCTCACGCTGCTGCTGGTGGCCGCGGCGTACCTGGTCGTCCGGGGTGTCGACGACGGCCGCACCCGCTGGATCGTGGCCGCCGGGCTGGTGATCGGGTTCGCCTTCCTGACCAAGTCGTTGCAGGCGTTCCTGGTGCTGCCCGGACTGGCGCTGGCCCACCTGTGGGCGGCGCCGGGCGGGTTGTGGCGCAGATCGTGGCAGCTGGCGGCCGGCGCGGCCGGGATCGTCGCCGGTGCCGGATGGTGGCTGCTGACGGTCGCACTGTGGCCGGTGGACGCGCGCCCCTGGATCGGCGGGTCGGGCGACAACACCCCGCTCGGCCTGGCGTTCGGCTACAACGGCCTGAGCCGGATCGTCGGTGGCGGGGGCGGCGGCCCGGGTGGCGGCGGGGGCGGGTCGTTCGGCGGGGAGCCGGGCCTGCTGCGGATGTTCGGGGCGGCGTTCGGCACCCAGGTGTCCTGGCTGCTGCCGGCGGCGCTGCTGCTGCTCGTCGCCGCGCTGGTGGCACGCGGGCGGGCGCCCCGCACCGATCCGGTCCGGGCGTCGCTGCTGCTGTGGGGCGGATGGACGCTGGTCACCGTGCTGGTGTTCAGCCTCATGGGCGGGATCGTGCACCCGTACTACGCGGTGGCGCTGGCACCCGGGATCGCGGCGCTGGTCGCGATCGGCAGTCGGACGCTGCTCGGACCGGGTGCCCCGCGGTGGTCGCGCGCCGTGCTCGCGGCCTCGACCGCCGTCACCGCGGTGTGGGCGTTCGTGATGCTCGGCTGGTCCCCGGAGTTCCTGCCCTGGCTGCGGTGGGTGGTGCTGGTCGCCGGGCTGCTCGCCGCCGCGGCGCTGCTGCTCCCGTCCCGCCTGGTCCGGCCGGGCCGGGTGCTCGCGGTGGTGCTCGGCGTCGCGGTACTCGCCGGGGTCGCCGCGCCGGCCGCCTACGCGGTGCAGACCGCCGCGACCACGCACACCGGTTCGACGCCGTCGGCCGGGCCCGAGGTGGCCGGTGCGGGCGGCGGGCCCGGTGGGATGCCGGGCGGCACCGGCAGCGGCACCGGACCGGACGGCAGCGGGCAGGGCGCAGTCGCCGGACCGGACGGCAGCGGGCAGGGCGGCAGCGGCACCGGCAGCGGACCGGACGGCGGCACTCGGGGCGCGGGCCCCGGGGAGACCGCGACCGTCGCGGAGCTCACCGAGCTGCTGCGCACCGCGGGCGACGCCCGCTGGGCGGCCGCGACGATCGGCTCGCAGCGGGCCGCGTCGATGATGCTCGCCGCCGGCGGCGACACCGCGGTGCTG
This sequence comes from Pseudonocardia sp. DxW, assembly GCF_058448985.1. NCBI lineage: Bacteria > Bacillati > Actinomycetota > Actinomycetes > Pseudonocardiales > Pseudonocardiaceae > Pseudonocardia > Pseudonocardia sp. DxW. The sequence goes on from NZ_JBZFLK010000010.1 coordinate 82,409, forward strand.
GCGATCGGCGGCTGGTCCGGCGGCGACGCCCACCCCACCCTCAAGCAGTTCCAGCAGTACGTCGAGCACGGCGAGATCCGCTGGTTCGTCGACGGTGACGACGGCGGCGGGCCCGGCGGCGAGCGTGGCACCGGCGCCGCGATCGCCGCATGGGTCGCCGAGCACTACGCCGCGACGACGGTCGGCGACAGCGTCGTCTACGACCTGAGCGCTCCCGTCCGATGAGCACCCACCCCTCTTTCGGACACGGCACCGTGACCGACGGCGCGGCCACATGCCCTCCCCGCCCGCGTTCGGCAGAGTGGGGGCATGACCGCCACCGGCCCACTCACGACCGGCGACGCCGCCGACGCCGGCGCGCTCCCGCTGCCACTGCGCCCGCCCGCGAACCGGGTGAGTCCGCGCGCGATCTGGTGGTGGCGGCTGCGTGCGGTGCCGACGCCGGTCGTGCTGCTGGTCGGGCAGGGCGTCGCCTGGTCGCTGCTGCCCGCGGCGCCGTGGCACGGGCTGCTGATCGCGACGATCACGCTGACCGTGCTGTGGCTGCTCGCCGGGACGCTGGTGGTACCGACCCTGCGCTACCGGCTGCACCGCTGGGAGGTCACCGACGAGGCCGTCTACCACCGGTCCGGCTGGCTCGTCCGGGAGTGGCGGATCGCGCCCATCCCCCGGGTGCAGACCGTCGACACCGAGCACGGCCCGCTGCAGCAAGCGCTGCGGGTGGCGACGGTGACGGTGACGACGGCGTCCGCCCGCGGGCCCGTCCGGATCGCCGGGCTGGACGCCGACGAGGCCCGTGAGCTGGCCCGGCGGCTGGCCGAGACGACCGGCCGCCACCCCGGGGACGCGACGTGAGCGACCGCGAGCACCGGGGCCCGGCCGTGCCGGGGCCGGCCGTCCCGTGGGACGACGACGGCCGGCCCGGCCCGGCACCCGCCACCCCGGACGACGGCGGCCGACCCCACCCGGGACCCGCCACGCCCGACCCGGGCAACCGGCCCGGCCCGGCACCTGCCATCCCGGACCCGGGCAACCGGCCCCACCCGGCACCCGGCATGCCCGGCCAGGGCACCCCGCCCGGGCCGGCGTCCGCACCGGCCTACCCGCGCCCCGGCGCACCCGTCGTGCACGGGCTGCCCCCGGGCCGTCCGGGCGCGGCGGCCGCGCACCGCGAGACCGCCGGCATCCCGCCGCCCTGGGCGCGCTACCCGACCCCGGCCGGACCGCCCACCGCACCCCCCGCCCAGGACGACGGATGGCGTCGGCTGCCCGCGATGATGTTGCTCGTCGCCCCGGCGACCGCCCTGGTCAAGCTCGCCCCGGCGGTGATCGCGCTGCTGATCTTCGGCGCCGGGCGGGGCAGCGCCACCCAGCTGTGGATCGCCGCCGGGATCGCGCTGCTCGCCGTCGGGGCCGGGGTGATCCGCTGGCGGACCACCCGCTACCGGATCACCCCGGAGCGGGTGGAGCTGCACAGCGGGCTGCTGAACCGGCAGCGCCGCTCGGTCCCGCGGGACCGGATCCGGACCGTCGATCTCACCGCTCCGCTGCTGCACCGGCTGGCCGGACTGAGCGTGGTCAAGGTCGGCTCCGGGCAGAGCGCCGGATCGGACTCCGGTCTCGATCTGGACGCCGTCAGCACCGATGAGGCCGAACGCCTGCGCCGCGAGCTGCTCACCCGGTCCGATCCGGACACCGGGCCGGGGACGGCACCCGGCACCGGACCGGACGCCGAACCGGCCGAGGAGATCGACCGGATCGACTGGTCGTCGCTGCGCTACGCCCCGCTGACCGTCAGCTCGCTGGCCGCCATCGGTGCGCTCGCCGGGGCCGGCTGGAACCTGCTGCGGGAGGCGAACATCGACCCGCGCACGCTGCCCGGCGCCGACGCCGTCACCGGTGAGCTGACCACCGCGCCGATCTGGCTGTCGGCGCTGCTGGGCGTGGCGGTGCTGCTGTCGGTGATGGTCGCCGGCTCGATCGTGCTGTTCGTCGAACGCTGGTGGGGCTTCCGGCTGACCCGGGAGCCGGAGGGCACCCTGCGGGTCCGCCGCGGGCTGCTCACCCGGCGCTCGCTGTCGGTGTCCGAGCAGCGGCTGCGCGGGGTCACGGTGACCGAGCCGCTGCTGGTCCGGGCGATCGGGCGCGGCGCCCAGGCCGGTGTGCTCACGGTCGGGCTGGCCGGGGCGGGCGGCGAGGAGACCGGCGGCGGGGCGATCGGCCCACCGGTCCGCCGGGACCGCGCACACGAGGTCGCGGCGACCGCGGCCCGCGCGGAACCCACGATCACCTCCGGGCCGCTGCGGGCGCATCCCGCCACGGCGCGCACCCGCCGGCTGGTCCGCGCGACCGTCCCCGCGCTGGCGCTGCCGGTCGCCGCGGGCGTCGTCGCCTACCTGGGCGGTCCGCTGTGGCCGGTGGTCGTCGCGGTGCTGCTGCTGCTCGCCGCCGTGCCGCTCGGGCTGGACCGCTACCGGGCGCTCGGGCACCGGCTCGACGCGCGCTATCTGGTCGCCCGGCACGGCTCGCTGGTCCGGACGACGTCGGCGCTGCGCCGCGACGGCGTGATCGGCTGGCGGATCCGGCAGAGCCGGTTCCAGCGCCGGGCCGGCGTGCTCACCCTGGAGGCGACGACGGCGGCCGGTCCCGGATCGGTGCTGATGCTCGACCTGGCCCCGGCCGACGCCGTCGCGCTGATGGCGGAGATCACCCCGGACGCCGTCGCCGGCTTCCGTACCGCGGAGCAGGCGGTCAGCGCCGGCGGCGGGTCCCGAACAGGCTCCGGGTGATCTCCCGGGTGACCGTGTTCGTGATCTGCCGCCCGGTCGGTGACGACAGGAAGTCACCGATCTTCGACAGGAACCCGCCGGACGGCTCCGGCGGGGGCGGCGGGGCCGCGTCCGCCGGCGGCGCGCCGACCGGTGTCGCGGTGTCCCCCGGCCCGGCCGCGATCCGCTGGGTCAGCTGCTCGTAGGCGGAGTCCCGGTCGATCGCCTCGCCGTACTTGGGCTGCAGCGGCGACCCGGCGGCGGACTCGCGCACCGCGTCGTCGCCGATCGCGGACATCAGCGACCGCGGAGCCCGCAGCCGGGTCCAGGCGACCGGGGTCGGCGCGCCGCGTTCGGACAGCACCGTGACGATCGCCTCGCCGGTGCCCAGGGAGGTCAGCGCCGACTCGAGGTCGTAGACGTCGGACCGGGGGTAGGTCCTGACGGTCCGGGTGAGCGCCTTCTGGTCGTCCGGGGTGAACGCGCGCAGCGCGTGCTGCACCCGCGCGCCCAGCTGGGACAGCACGTCGTTCGGGATGTCGGTGGGCAGCTGCGTGCAGAAGAACACCCCGACGCCCTTGGACCGGATCAGCTTCACGGTCTGCTCGATGCGCTCCAGGAACGCCTTCGACGCATCGGCGAACAGCAGGTGCGCCTCGTCGAAGAAGAAGACCAGCTTCGGCTTGTCCAGGTCGCCCGCCTCGGGCAGCTCCTCGTACAGCTCGGCGAGCAGCCACATCAGGAACGTCGAGAACAGCACTGGCTGGGCGGCGCGCTCGGCGAGCTGCAGCAGGGTCACGACGCCCTTGCCGTCCAGCACGCGCATCAGGTCGGCCAAATCGAACTCGGGCTCCCCGAAGAACGTGTCGCCGCCTTGCGCCTCCAGGTTCACCAGCGCGCGCAGGATCACCCCGGCGGTGGCCGCCGACACCCCGCCGATCCCCTTCAGCTCGGCCTTGCCCTCGTCCGAGGTGAGGTGCGTGATCACCGCCCGCAGGTCCTTGGTGTCCAGCAGCGGCAGCCCCCGCTGGTCGGCCCAGTGGAAGATCAGCCCCAGGGTGGACTCCTGGGTGGCGTTGAGCCCGAGCACCTTGGACAGCAGGATCGGTCCGAAGTCGGTGATCGTCGCCCGTACCGGCACCGCGATCCCGCCGTCGCCGAGCGACAGGAACTGCACCGGGTAGGCGGTCGGCGTCCAGTCGTCGCCGGTGTCCCGGGACCGGGCCTCGATCTTGTCGTTCGGTTCGCCGGGGCGGGCCATCCCGGACAGGTCGCCCTTGACGTCGGCCAGCAGCACCGGCACGCCGTGATCGGAGAGCTGGCCGGCGAGCGCCTGCAGCGTCTTGGTCTTGCCGGTGCCGGTCGCGCCGGCGACCAGGCCGTGCCGGTTCAGCGTCGCCAGCGGGATGCGGACCCGGGCCTCCGGATCACAGACGCCGTCCACCAGCACCGTGCCGAGTTCGAGCGCGGCGCCCTCGGTGGCGTAGCCGGCGGCCACCGTCCGGGCCGGGGAGTCGGGGCTGGCTGGGGTGTCGGAGGTCACGGACCCGCAGCGTAGGGCACTCACGCGGACGCGCACCGCGAGGCGCGCGCCACCCGAACGGAAGTCACATAGTCTGCACCGATGACGGACCGGCTGGTGTGGATCGACTGCGAGATGACCGGGCTCGATCTCGGCAAGGACGCGCTCATCGAGATCGCTGCGCTGGTCACCGACGGCGACCTGAACGTGCTGGGCGACGGCGTCGACGTCGTGATCAGCTGCGACGAGGAGAAGCTCGCCGGGATGCCGGACGTGGTGCGCGACATGCACGCCCGCTCCGGGCTGACCGAGGAGGTCCGCCGGGCGACGGTGACCCTGGAGGAGGCCGAGCAGCGGGTGCTCGACTACATCCGGGCGCACGTCCCGGACGCCCGCAGCGCGCCGCTGGCCGGCAACTCGATCGCGACCGACCGCGGGTTCCTGGCCCGCGACATGCCCGAACTCGACGGCTACCTGCACTACCGGATGATCGACGTCAGCTCGGTGAAGGAGCTGGCCCGGCGCTGGTTCCCGCGGGTGTTCTACGCGAAGCCGGAGAAGGGCCTGGCGCACCGCGCCCTCGCCGACATCCAGGAGTCGATCCGGGAGCTGGCGTACTACCGCAAGGCGCTGTTCGTCGCCCCGCCCGGCCCGACCACCGAGCAGGCGCAGGCCGCCGCGGCGTCCGTCGCCGACGTCGCCGGTGGGGTGGATCCGCAGGCCGGGGGCGGTGCGCAGGCCTGAACGAACCCCCGCGCGGCCGGGCCCGGCCCGGGGGCTATGCTGTATCAGCGCTTCCGGCCACGGCCGGGAGAGTCCGCATGGTGGGTGTAGCTCAGCTGGTAGAGCACCTGGTTGTGGTCCAGGGGGCCGCGGGTTCAAGTCCCGTCACTCACCCGGTTGCCGACCTGGCGATCGACCCCGGAATGTCTGCTGCTGGCTTTCCGGGGTCGCAGTCGCCCGGGTCCGGGACACACCCAAAATGAATACGCGCCGTTAGCTCAATTGGCAGAGCAGCTGGCTCTTAACCAGCGGGTTCGGGGTTCGAGTCCCTGACGGCGCACGCACGACAATTCCACATGCGCCGTTAGCTCAATTGGCAGAGCAGCTGGCTCTTAACCAGCGGGTTCGGGGTTCGAGTCCCTGACGGCGCACCATTTGTTGACTCGGCCGTTCTTCTTCGGAAGAGCGGCCGGTGTCGTCTCCGGCACCTCCGGCGGGGATCCGGGTTCCTGGACCGAGTGGCCGTCCTGCGGCGGCACGTCCGCACGGGACGCTCCCCGGCGGGAGACGCGATGCTCCGCCACGGTCACCCGCGCGCCCGGTGGCCGGGCCACTCGACATGCCACGATGTCCCCATGGCGCGCCCCGACCACACCGTGTTCCTCAAGCGGTCCTTCTCCAAGATGGACCAGCTGGCGACCCCGTTCCTGACCGGTCGCCGGCTCTGCAGGCAGCTCGCCCAGGTGGTCCCACAGGGGACGAACGGCGTGGTCGTCGAGCTGGGTGCCGGGCCCGGTGTGCTGGCCGAGCCGATCCGCGCCCGGCTCGGTCCGGACGCCCGCTACCTCGCGATCGAGATCGACGAGGAGCTGGTCGCCCACCTGCGGGCACACAAGCCGTGGCTGGAGGTCGTGCAGGGCGACGTCGCCGATCTGGACCGGATCCTCGACGACGCCGGCATCGACCGGGTGGACGCGTTCGTCTCCACCCTGCCGTGGGCGGTCTTCCCGCAGGCCCTCCGGATGCGGGTGATGGGGGTGATCGCGCGCCGGCTGGTCCCGGACGGGGTGCTGAGCATGATCATCACCTGGATGGCGCTGCCGAACCGGGTGCGTGACCTGCGGGCGCTGCTCGACGCGCACTTCGACGAGGTCGTCGAGACCGCCACCGAGTGGCGCAACCCGCCGCCGGCCCGGACCTTCCTGTGCCGGCGGCCACTGCCCCGGTTCAACTCTCTCGACGAGCGAGACACTCGCTCAGCAAGCTAATGTTGCGGGCGTGAACACACCGGTCCGGACCGTCGTCGCGGGCGGCGGCCCCGGCGGGATGCTGCTGGCCTACCTGCTGGCCCGCGCCGGCCTGCCGGTGACGCTGCTGGAGCGCCACCACGACTTCGACCGCGACTTCCGCGGCGACTCGCTGCACCCGTGGACCCTGGAGCTGCTCGACCGGCTCGGCCTGGCCGGACGACTGCTGGAACAGTCGCACATCAAGGCCCGCCAGTTCCGCTTCCGGACCCCGCGCGGCCTGGTCCCCACCTCCGACTACGGCCTGCTCGACACCCCCTACAACTACGTCGCGCTGATGCCGCAGGCCCGGTTCCTGGACTTCCTGGCCGCCGAGGCCGCCACCCTGGAGACCTTCGAGCTGCGCACCGGCGCCGGCGTCTCCGGGCTGCTCGGCACCGGCACCGCGGACGATCCGGTGCGCGGCGTCCGGCTGCGCGACGGCGAGGAGATCCCGGCCGGGCTGGTGGTCGCCGCGGACGGCCGGTTCTCCAAGATCCGCGGCCTGGCCGGGCTGACCGCGCAGTCCCAGGGCGCCACCACCGACCTGCTGTGGTTCGCGCTGCCGCAGTACGCCACCGACCCGCCGGACGCCGACGTCGACCTGTTCTTCGGCGAGCGCCACTACGTCGGCCTGCTCGGCGGCCCGGTGCCCGCCGCGGACCCGCCGGACCCGCGGGTGACCGGCCGCTGGCAGGTCGGGCTGTCGCTGCCCAAGGGCGGGTACGCCGAGCTCCGCGAGCGCGGCGTGGAGTACGTGCGACGCGAGGTCGGGACCCGGGTGCCGTGGCTGGCCGACCGGACCGCGCTGCTCCCCGGTCTCTTCGCGGCGACGCTGCTGTCGGTGGACATCTCCCGGGTGCCGGTCTGGCACCGGGCCGGGCTGCTGCTGATCGGCGACGCCGCGCACGTCATCTCCCCGGTCGGCGGCAACGGGATCCTGATGGCCTGCCAGGACGCGCTGGCCGCGGCGGACCGGCTCGTCCCGGCCCTGCGCGGCGGCGGCGTCCCCGGCCCGGACGTGCTGGCCGCGGTCCAGGCCGACCGGGAACCGGCCATCGTCACCGTGCAGGACCAGCAGGTCCGGGTGGAACGGACCGTCGCCCGGGCCCGCGAGCGCGGCCGGCCGGTCACCCCGCCGTCGTTCCTGCGGCTGCTGACCCGGATCCCGGCGGTCCGGAAGCGCTCGGCCCGGCGCAACGCCTACGGGCCGGTGCCGGTCCGGCCGTCGGCCGAGCTGGAACGTGCACTGCGGCTGGGCCCGCCGCCCGCCTGACCAGCCGCATCCCGGCCGCCGCCGGACCGTGTCGGCCGCCGCCGACCGCCGGCGCGGCACCCGGCGGTCGCCGACGTAGCGTCGTCCCGTGCTCCCCACCGGTAGTGCCGTCCCACCCGTCCTCGCCGGCGCCGTCCCGCTGGCCCACGTCGAGCGGGCGGGTGAGATCGAGTCGGTGCACCTGGGCATCCTCGCCGCCGTCGGCCCGGACGGCGCCCCGCTACCGGGGCGGGGCGGGGCTGACACCCCGTTCCTCCCCCGCTCGGCGCTCAAGCCGCTGCAGACGGTCGCGATGCTGCGCGCCGGGCTCGATCTCGACGGCGAGCTGCTCGCACTGGCCTGCGCCTCGCACTCCGGCGAACCGGGACACGTCGCGGGCGTGCGCCGGATCCTGGACGGCGCCGGGCTCACCGACGCCGACCTGGACAACACCCCGGACCTCCCGCTGGGCACCGAGGCCGCGGCGATCGCGCGGGCCGCGGGCACCGCGCCGTCGGCGCTGCTGCAGAACTGCTCCGGCAAGCACGCCGCGATGCTCGCCTGCTGCGTCGCCGCCGGCTGGCCGGTCCGTGGCTACCGGGATCCGGGGCACCCGCTGCAGCAGCTGGTCCGGGACACCGTCGCCGACCTGACCGGCGTCGACCCGCACGTCACCACCGTCGACGGCTGCGGCGCACCGCTGTTCGGCTGCACCCCGGCCGGGCTGGCCCGCGGGTTCGGCCGGATCGCCGTCGCCGATCCCGGGACCCCGGAGGGGCGGGTCGCCGCCGCGATGCGGGCACACCCGTGGTGGGCCGGCGGGACCGACCGGCCGGTCACCCGGCTCGCCGAGGCGGTCCCGGGGCTCGTCGTGAAGGACGGCGCCGAGGGCGTGCTGGCGGCCGCCCTGCCGGACGGCCGGGCGTTCGCGGTCACCGTGCTGGACGGGTCGGCGCGGCCGCTGCCGGTGCTGGCCGCCGCGGTGCTGGCGGGCTGGGGCGCCGGCGGCCCGGCGCTGGCGGCGGCCGGGCGGGTGGAGGTACTCGGGCACGGGCGGCCGATCGGGCTAGTGCACGCCGTCCTGGATCTGTAGTGATCGTTGCGTTCCCTATTTCCTCTCCGCTAACTTGAGGGAACGCAACGTTCACTATCGGGGGTGTGATGGCCGGACCACGCACCGGCGCACCGGTCGCGGCCCTCGCCGCGGTCATGGTGCTGACCCTGCTCGGCGCCCTGGACCAGACGCTGCTCACCGCCGCCCTCGCCGTGATCGCCCGCGACCTCGGGCAGCCGCACCTGGTGCCTGCCGTGCTCACCGCGTTCCTGGCGGCGACCACCTCGACCATGCTGCTGTCCGGTGCGCTGGGCGACCGGCACGGGCGCCGGCCGGTCCTGCTCGGTGCCATCGCGGCGTTCGTCACCGGCGCTGCGGTCTGCGCGTTCGCGCCGAGCCTCCCGGTGCTGATCGGCGGCCGCTTCCTGCAGGGGCTGGGCGCCGGAGCGCTGATCGTCGGGGCCCAGGCCGCCCTGGGCGACGTGCTCGGCCCGCGCGAGCGGGGCCGGTACCTGGGCCTGCTCGGCGCCGTGTACGCGCTGGCCGCGGTCGGCGGCCCGGTCCTCGGCGGCCTGGCGGTCGACCACCTGACCTGGCGTGCGGTGTTCGCCGTGCACGTGCCGCTCGGGGCGCTCGCGTCCACCCTGGTGCTCCGCGGCCTCCCCCGGGCCTCGGGCCACCCGAACCGGCCGTTCGACGTCGCGGGATCGGCCTCGTTCGCGGTGCTGTCGCTCTCGGTCGTGCTGTGCGGCGCCGCCCTCGGACGGACCGGCGGGCTGCCGCCGTGGACCGCACCCGCCGCCGCGGCACTCGCCGCGGCCGCCGCCATCGGCTGGTGGGTGAGCGCGCGCCGCGCACCCGCCCCCGTCCTGCCGGCCCGGCTCCTCACCGGGCGCGGCACCGGCGTCCCGGCGCTCGTCTCGTTGCTGACGGGTGCCGCCCTGTTCGGCACGGTCGCCTTCCTCCCGGCGGCGGTGCAGGTCGTGCACGGGATCCCGGCGACCACCGCCGGGCTGACCGTCACCGCGGCGATGGCCGGGATGATCGTCACCAGCACGCTCGCCGGGCGCCGGATCACCCGGACCGGCCGCTACCGCGCGATCCCGGTCGCGGGCGCCGCGGGCTGCGCGGCCGCGCTGGGCGCCCTCGCGGTGCTCGGGCCCGGTGCGCCGCTGCCGCCGCTGGTCGCCGTGCTGTTCCTGCTCGGTGGTGGTGCCGGGATGGTCGTGCAGGTGATGGTCCTCGTCGCGCAGAATGCCGCCGGCCCCGACAAGCTCGGCTCGGTCACCGGCACCGTCACCTGCCTGCGTCAGATCGGCGCGACCCTCGGCGTCGCGGTCATCGGCGCGCTGCTGACCGGCCGGGGCGGGTCGTTGCTCGATCCGGGAACCGCGGGGCACGCCCTGCAGGTGGGCAGCGCCGTGCTGGCCGTCGCGGCCGGGACCGCCGCCCTGCTGTGCCTGGCCGTGCCGGCCGTCCCGCTCCGTACCCGGCCCGGCGGAACGGCCACCGGCCCGGTCGGGGCGACCCGATCCGGCCCGGCCGCACCCGCGCCGCCCGGTCACCCCCACGTGCCACGGCCCGGCCGCACCCGGACCGCACCCGTCCCACCCGACGGAAGGACCACCCGATGACCCGACCGACACCGGCCCGGCCCGATCCGTCCGTCCCGGACACCGGGCACCGCTGGATCGTCCCGCTCGGAGCACTCGGCAGCGGTGATCTCGCCGTCGCCGGAGGCAAGGGCGCCAACCTCGGCGAGCTCGTCCGGGCCGGGTTCCCGGTGCCGGACGGCGTGGTGATCACCACCGCCGCCCACCGGGCCGTGATCGGGCACGATCCGGCGCTCCGCGACGCCGTCGCGGCCGGCGATCCCGGCGACGGCGCGTCACTGCGCGAGCGGTTCGCCACGGCGGCCGTCCAGGACGCACTCGCCGACGCGATCACCGACGCCTACCGCCGGCTCGGCGCCGGCCCGGTCGCGGTGCGCTCCAGCGCGACCGCGGAGGACCTCCCCGGCGCCGCGTTCGCCGGCCAGCAGGACACCCTGCTGGGGGTCGTCGGCGAGCAGGCGCTGCTCGACGCCGTCCGGCGGTGCTGGGGTTCGCTGTGGACCGACCGGGCGATCGCCTACCGGCGGCGGCGCGGAATCGACCCGGCCGGGGCGGCCGTCGCCGTCGTCGTGCAGCGGATGGTCCCGGCCGACTCCGCGGGCGTGCTGTTCACCGCGAACCCGGTGACCGGCGCGCGGGACGAGATCGTCGTCGACGCCGGCGCCGGGCTCGGCGAGGCGGTGGTGTCCGGGCTGGTCACGCCGGACCATGTCGTCGTCGGCCCGAACGGCGGGATCCGGTCCCGGCGGACCGGGCGGCGCGAGGTCGTGCTGCGCCAGCTGCCCGGCGGCGGCGTCGAGCGGATCACCCCGGACCCGCGGGACACCCCGCAACCGCTGCTCCCCGATCCGGTCGCCCGCGAGCTCGCCGACCTGGGCCGGGCGGTCGCCGCCCACTTCGGCCGGCCGCAGGACGTCGAGTGGGCCCGGCACGGCGACCGGCTCGTGCTGCTCCAGGCCCGGCCGATGACCGCGCTGCCGCCGGCGCCGATCCGGCTGAACCGGCGGCAGCGGTTCCTCGGCCCGGTGTTCGCCGAGCTGGTCCCGGTCCGGCCGTACCCGATGGACATGAGCGCGTGGCTGCTGCCCGGGCCGGGCCGGATGCTCCGCCGGATGCTCGCCGAGATCCCGGGCGCGCACCTCGATCTCGCGGACGTGCTGCCCGAGGTGGACGGCGTGGTGGACCGGTTCGTGCCGCCCTCGCCGCGGCCGACCCGGGCCGTGCTCGGCGCGCCGCGACGGCTGCTGCCGCGGCTGCGCCGGTTCCGGCCGGCCGAATGGACCGCGGACCGGCGGTTCACCGCGTTCGAACAGCAGGTCCGGCAGCTCGACCGGCTCGACCCGGCCACCCTGGACTGGCCGGAGCTGCGCGGGCTCCCGCGGCGCGCCGCCGGGATCGCGGACCTGATCACCGACCTGCGGGTGGACTACCTGCCGCGGGCCGGGCTGGACCTGCTGCGGCTGCGGCTGGCCCTCGGCGCGCTGCGCTCGGGTGCGCTGTTCGGCGACCTGGCGGCCGGGCCGACCCGCACCACCGACGCGAACAGCGCGCTCGACGCGCTCGCCGCCACGGTGCGGGAGACCCCCGCGCTGCGCACCGCGTTCGCCGGGGCCGACGTCGCCGGCCTCGCCGAGCGGATCGCCACGGATCCGGGTTGGGCGACCTTCCGGGACGCGCTGCACGTGTTCCTCGCCGAGTACGGGCACCGGGAGACCACCAGCCTGCTGCTGATGTCCGGGCCGACCTGGCGGGAGGACCCGACCGCGGTGCTGTCCACGCTGGCCGCGCTGGTCCCCGGCCCGCCCGGGCCCACCGGTCCCGGCCGCGCCGAACGGGCCCGGCGCGCGTTGCACGCGCACCCGCTGCTCGGACGGCGCCGGACCGCCTGGCTGGACCGGCTCGTCGAGGACGCCCGTGCGGCCGTCGCCCTGCGGGAGGACACCCACTTCCACTGCACCCGCACCCTGCCGGCGCTGCAGCGCGCGGTCCGCGAGATCGGGTCCCGGCTGGCCGCCGCGGGCGTGCTCGACGACCCGGCCGACGTCCTGCACCTGCGCCGGGAGGAGATCGAGCGGCTCCCCGCGCCGGACGTCCTGTCCGCGGCCGAGGCCGGTGCGCTCCACGGGCTGGTCGCGGCGCGTTCCGCCCGGCGCGACGAGCTCGCCGGGAGCCCGCTGATCGCCCCCGCCGTGCTGTTCGGCGACCGCACCCGCGACGACGACGTCCTGCTCACCGGCACTCCCGCCGGTGGCGGCCGGGTCACCGGGCCGGTCCGGATCGTCGACGGGCACGCCGGGTTCGCCCGGCTCACCGCGGGCGACGTGCTGGTCTGCCCGGCCACCAACCCGTCCTGGACACCGCTGTTCTCCCGGGCCGCCGCCGTGGTGGTCGACCAGGGCGGCGCCGCGTCGCACGCCGCGATCGTCGCCCGGGAGTACGGGATCGCCGCCGTGATGGGCACCGGGACCGGCACCACTGTGCTGACCGACGGGCAGCTGGTCACCGTCGACGGGGACGCGGGCACCGTCGCCGACGCCGGCACCCACACGGGCACCGACGCCGGCCGGGCAGGCTGAGCGGATGGACACCGGACCGACCGGCAGCGCCACACCCGGCAGCGCCACCCCCGACGGCGCCACACCCGGCAGCACCGCACCCGGCAGCGCCACCCCCGACGGCGCCACACCCGGCGGCGCCACACCCGGCAGCACCGCACCCGGCAGCGGTCACCGCAACCGGCCGCGACGCCGGGGCCCGCAGCTCGACGCCGAGATCCTGCAGGCGACCCTGGCCGAGCTGGCCGAGCGGGGGTACCCGGCCCTGACCGTCGAGCGGGTCGCCGCCCGGGCCGGGGCCGGGAAGGCGTCGGTGTACCGGCGCTGGCCGGACCGGGCACATCTGGTGCTGGACGCCGTCCGGTCGGTGATGCCGGAGCCGGAGCGGCCGCCCGACACCGGTTCGCTGCGCGGCGACCTGATCGCGGCGCTGGGGGCGGTCGCCGCGGCGCTGGACGGGGCGCTCGGAGAGGCGCTGCGCGGGCTGCTCGGCGAGCTGCTCACCGGGCCGGACCGGGTCGAGTCGCTGCAGGCACTGTCCCGGCGCAGCGGACGGCGGCTGGTCGCGGAGGTCGTGCGGCGTGCCCACGACCGGGGCGAGCTCGACATGTCCGGGATCACCGACCGGATGCTCGACGTGGCGCCGACCATGCTCCGGTTCCACGTCCTGGTGCACGGCGCCCCGGTGCCCGACGACGTGGTCACCGGCATCGTCGACGAGGTCGCCCTGCCGCTGCTCGCCCCCGGGCACTGCTAGGGGCCCGGGCCGCGCTGCCGGGTGCGGGTTGTCGATCACCGGTACGGTGTCCGGTATGCCCGTTACATCCGGTCGCGCGCGCCTGCTCGGCGCCGGGGTCCCGCTCGTCGCCGCGCTCGCACTGCTCGCCGGATGCACCGGCGGGGGCGCGGAACCGCAGCCCGGGGGGGACACCCCGGACGGGCCGGAGCTGAGCTCCGCCTCCGTCGCACCCGCGGACGGCCTGCTCCCGCAGGCCACCGCCGGGGAGCCCGAGGTGCTGGCGACCGGACTGTCCGCGCCGTGGGCGGTGGCGTTCCTGCCGGACGGCGACGCACTGGTCACCGAGCGGGACACCGCGCGGATCCTGCGGCTGTCCCCCGACGGCGAGCTCACCCCGCTCGGCGTCGTCGACCAGGTGACCCCGCAGGGCGAGGGCGGCCTGCTCGGCATCGCGGTGTCCCCGGACTTCGCGACCGACGACCGGGTCCTCGTCTACTACACCGCGGCCGACGGCAACCGGATCGTCGCGCTCACCATGGCCGACGACGGCACCATCGACGGCGCCGACCAGCAGACGGTGATCGACGGGATCCCCAGCGGGTTCACCCACAACGGCGGCGCCCTCGTCTTCGGCCCGGACGGCGACCTGTTCGTCGGCACCGGCGACGCGGGCGACCGGTCGCGCTCGCAGGACCCGGACGACCTCGCCGGCAAGATCCTCCGGCTGACCGCGGACGGGGCCGCCGCACCGGGCAACCCGTTCGGCACCGAGGTGTACGCGCTGGGCATCCGCAACTCGCAGGGCATCGCGTTCGGCCCGGGCGGCGAGGTGTTCGCGACCGAGTTCGGCGCCCGGACCGCCGACGAGATCAACCTGATCGAGCCGGGCCGCAACTACGGCTGGCCCGAGGTCGAGGGCACCCAGGAGCCCCCGATCGACGACGCCTACACCGAGCCGCTGCTCGTCTGGCCGGTCGACCAGGCGTCCCCGAGCGGGCTGGCGCAGGCCGGCGGCTCGCTGTGGATGGGCGCGCTGCGCGGCGAGCGGCTGTGGCGGATCCCGATCGGCGCCGGGGACGGCGCGGCCGGGACCGTCGGGGAGCCCGAACAGCTACTGAACGACGACTTCGGCCGGCTCCGCGGCGTCACCGCCACCCCGGACGGCTCGGCGCTCTGGATCACCACCAGCAACCGGGACGGCCGCGGGAACCCGACCGGCGACGACGACCGGATCATCGTCCTTCCGCTGGAGTGATCCCGGCGCCGCGGGACGCCGCGGCGGCCCGGCCGAACCGGGCCGCCAGCACGTCCAGGTGCTCCACCAGCTCCGGCGGCTCCAGCACGTGGAAGTCCACCCCGAACGAGCCGAGCCACATGCCGAGCGAGTCCAGCGTCCAGGCGCCGACGGCGAGCTCGCAGCGCCCGTCGCCGAGATCGGTGACGGTGCCCGACGCCGGGGTCACCCACTCCCCCACCTGCTCGGCGGGCGCCTCCAGCAGCACCCGCGCCCGGTACGGGTAGGCCCCGCTGGTGATCCCGCGCTGGGCGAACGCGGCGATCCCGCCCGCCGGCGGCTCGCGCGGGACGAACCGCGGACCGGCGGGCAGCTTCAGCCGCATCCGGTCCACCCGGAAGGTGCGGCGGTCGTCCCGCCCGGTGTCCCAGGCGACCAGGTACCAGCGGCGGCCGGTGTGCACCAGCCCCTCGGGCTCGGCGGTCCGGCGGGTCGGCGTGCCGTCCGCCGCGACGTAGTCGAACCGCAGCAGCTCGTGGTCCCGGCAGGCCGCGGCCAGCGCGGAGAGGTCGTCGGCGTCGACGGTCGGGCCGCGGCCGGCGAGCGTCTCGGTGGCGGTGCCGAGCGCGGTGACCCGGCGGCGCAGCCGGTTGGGCAGCACCTGCTCCAGCTTCGCCAGCGCCCGCACCGAGGTCTCCTCGATGCCGGCGACGGTGCCGCCCGCGGCCGTCCGCAGCCCGACGGCGACGGCGACCGCCTCGTCGTCCTCCAGCAGCAGCGGCGGCAGCGCGGCACCGGCGCCGAGCCGGTAGCCGCCGGTCGTGCCGGGGGTGGAGTGCACCGGGTAGCCGAGGGTGCGGAGCTTGTCGACGTCGCGGCGGACCGTGCGCACGTCGACCTCGAGCCGCTCGGCCAGGGCCGGCCCGGTCCAGTCACGGGGCACCTGCAGCAGCCCGAGTAGGCGCAGCAGCCGCGCCGAGGTCTCCATCACCGGACCAGTGTGCCCGTCGATGCGGACAGTTCCGGTCCTGGATCGCCGGGGTGCCGGGGCGGCCGGACCGGCCGGGGCGGCCGCCGTCTACGGTCGCGCCCGTGGAGACGAGCGAGCGGGTGGGCCGGTACGTCCGGATGGTGGCCGTCGAGGGACAGGGGACCGAGCTGGCCGCGGCGCTGCTCCGGGTCGCCGACGGGATGTCGGTCCAGCCCGGCTGCCTGGCGTACGTGGTCAACGCCGCGCCCGACGAGCCGGACACCGTCTGGGTGACCGAGGTGTGGTCGGACCCGGCGGCGTCCGAGGCCGCGCTCAACCGCGACATCGGCGAGGCCGGGCTCGGCGCGGTGCTGGAGCTGCTGGCGGCACCGCCGGAGTACATCGAGGTCACCCCGCTCGGCGGCCCGGGCCTGCCCTGACCCCGAGGCCCGGCCCGGACCGCACCCTCAGTTCTGCTGCTCGGTGCGCTCCTTGCGCGCCCGCAGCGACCCCGGCTTCGCCTTCATCCCCGGGTCGCTCCGGGTCTTGATCAGGCTCGCGACGGTGACGATCGCCAGGATGCCCAGGATGACGACCAGGCTGAGCATGGTCGGGATCTCCGGCACCGAGGGCGAGATGTCGACGTGTGCCCAGTGCAGCACCAGCTTGACCCCGATGAAGCCGAGGATGATCGCCAGCCCGGTGGACAGGTACACCAGCCGGTCGAGCAGGCCCTTCACCAGGAAGAACAGCGCGCGCAGGCCGAGCAGGGCGAAGGCGTTCGCGACGAAGACGATGTAGGCCTCCTGCGTCACGCCGAACACCGCGGGGATCGAGTCGAGCGCGAAGAGCAGGTCGATCCCGCCGATCGCCACCAGCACGATGAACATCGGGGTGGCGACCCGGCGGCCGTTCTCCCGGGTGAACAGGCGGCCGCCGTCGTAGTTCTCGGTGACCGGGAACAGCCGGCGCGCACCGCGCACCACGAGATTGTCCTCGACGTCGGGTTCCTCGTCCTTGTGCCGGTAGAGCTGGACGGCCGTCCAGAGCAGCAGCAGGCCGAACAGCAGGAACATGAACGAGAACAGGTTCAGCAGGGTCGCGCCGACCACGATGAAGATCGCCCGCATGATCAGGGCGAGCACGATCCCGAAGGTCAGGACCTTGTGCTGGTGCTCCTCGGGCACCGCGAACGTGGTCATGATGATCACGAAGACGAACAGGTTGTCGACCGAGAGGCTCTTCTCGACGATGTAGCCGGTGAAGTACTGGGTGCCGAAGTCCCAGCCGTGCACCATCGCGAAGACCACACCGAAGGCGATCGCGATCGCGATGTAGAAGACCGACCAGGCCGTCGCCTCGGCGAAGCCGACGCGATGCGGCTTCCACCAGGCGAGAAGCAGGTCGAGCGCGAGCAGCCCCACGATCACGCCGATCGTGATCGCCCATTCGAGCCCGCTGATCTCCAGCACCGGACACTCCTCCCCCCGGGTGCCACGGCCGGGCCGGTTCGGACCGGTTGCGCGGCGCACCGCGTTGCGCTGTGCACCATAGCGGGGGATACCGACATTTTGCTGCGGAACGGGCGCCGGTGCCGCCCGTTCCGCCGCCGGTCAGCGCCTCGGCGCGGCGAACACCCCGTCCGCGGGGAACGCACCGTTCGCGAGCGCGGTGCGCACCAGCCCGCCGCCGATCTCCCCGAGCCGAGCGGCGCGCTCGCTCCCGAGCGCGGCCCAGGGGGCGGCCCCGATCCGGTGGGTCTCGTCCTCCAGCCGCTTGCGCAGCGCGGTGCCCTCCTCGGTGAGGACCGGATCGACCGCGTCGTCGGACGGGGCCGCCTGCTCCAGCAGGCCGCGCTCGGCGAGCCGGGCGACGCCGTCGTTCCACTCGGTCCGCGACCAGCCGCGGCTGGCCCGCGCGAACGGCACGGTGAACCCGGTGCCGGTCGCGGTCGCGGTGATCAGCGCCTCCAGGCCGCTCAGCCCGGCGGCGGTGAGCAGCGCGATGTGCCCGTCGCCGCGGTGCTCGCGCAGGATCGACAGCGCGTGCCAGAGCACCACGTGCGGCGCCGTCGGCCACTCGAGGTCCAGGTGCGCGGCGGCGAGCGGGCGGCCCTCGGGCGTCACCGCCTCGGCGGCGGTGCGGGCCAGCGCCGCGGCCTCGGCGACCTCGGGCGAGCCCACTCCGTCGTCGCCCAGCAGCCTGCGCAGCGAGGCGTCGGCGACCTCGAACCGGGCCGCGACCAGGTCCGCGGGCGACACCAGGTCCCAGGCCCGCGGGATCGACGCGGCCACCAGCCGGGGCGAGAAGTTGTAGAACGTCGCGGTGACCGTGGACGGCCCGACCGCCCCGATCGGCGCGGCGCGCGGGGCGAAGTAGGTCATCCGGCCCTCGTCGAGACCCGCCCGGACGAACCGGGGCTCGGCCTCGGGCGCGAAGTAGATCTGGGCGTGCAGCGGCTCGAGGCCGCGGGCGAGACGACCGGCGGCGACGGCGGCATCCGAGTTGCTCATGATCGTGACGGTAGCCCGCGCGCCCGCACCCCGCGCGATCCCGCACGGCGCGGCCGGAGCACGTGCCGATGCCCGCCGGCCGGGCGGCCACCCGGTCAGCGCCGGGCCCACCCCATGCTGCGCTCCACCGCGCGCTGCCAGTTGACGTGCTCCCGGTCGCGCAGGGCGGGATCCACCGACGGCTCCCACGCGGCGGCCCGGTGCCAGTTGCGGCGCAGCACCTCCTGGTCCGGCCAGTACCCGACGGCGAGCCCGGCGGCGTAGGCGGCGCCGAGCGACACCGCCTCCGATCCCAGCGGACGCTCGACCGTCAGGTCCAGCACGTCGGCGACGCACTGCATGAGCAGGTGGTTCGCCGTCATGCCGCCGTCCACCTTGAGCCGGGTGACGCCGAGCCCGGAGTCGGCGTTCATCGCGTCCAGCACCTCGCGCGTCTGCCAGGCGGTCGCCTCCAGCACCGCGCGGGCCAGGTGCCCGCGATGGATGTAGGACGTCAGTCCCACGATCACGCCGCGCGCGTCCGGCGACCATCGCGGCGCGTACAGCCCGGAGAACGCCGGGACGACGTAGCAGCCGCCGTTGTCCGGGACGCTCAGCGCGAGGGTCTCGATCCGGGCCGCGGTGGAGATCATCCCGAGCGCGTCGCGGAACCACTGCACCAGCGAGCCGGTCATCGCGATCGAACCCTCCAGCGCGTAGACCGGATCGTCGCCGAACAGGTAGCCGACGGTCGGGATCAGCCCGGCGTCGGAGTCGGCGATCCGGGACCCGGTGTTCTTCAGCAGGAACGCGCCCGTCCCGTAGGTGCACTTCGCCTCGCCGGGCGCGAAGCAGGTCTGCCCGACCAGGGCTGCCTGCTGGTCGCCCAGCGCGCCGGCCACCGGCACCCCCGGCAGGATCCCGACGCACCTGCCGTAGACCTGCGCGTTCGGCACGATCCGCGGCAGCATCGCCGGCGGCACCCGCAGCGCCGCGCACAACCGGGGCGACCACTCGCAGGTGCGCAGGTCCATCAGCATGGTGCGGCTGGCGTTGGTGACGTCGGTGACGTGCACCCCGCCGTCCGGGCCGCCGGTCAGCCGCCAGATCAGCCAGCTCTCGATCGTCCCGAACAGCACGTCGCCCCGCTCGGCCCCGTCCCGGGCGCCCGGCACGTGATCGAGCAGCCACTGCAGCCGCGGCCCGGCGAAGTAGGTCGCCGGACCGAGCCCGGACACCCGGGCGTAGAGCCCGGCGTCGTCGGCCAGCCCGGCGACGATGCCGTCGGTGCGGGTGTCCTGCCAGGTGATCGCCCGGGCGAGCGGGACGCCGGTGTGCCGGTTCCAGATCACCGTCGTCTCCCGCTGGTTGGCGATGCCCAGCGCGGCGACGTTCTCCGGGCCGAGGCCGGCCTGCCGCAGCGCCGCGGGCACCACCCGGGTCACCGCCCGCCAGATCTCGGCCGCGTCGTGCTCGGCCCGGCCCGGGCTCGGGAAGTGCTGCCGGTGCTCGCGCTGGGCCACCGCGACCATCCGGCCGGACCGGGTGAACAGCAGGCAGCGGGTCGACGTCGTCCCCTGGTCGATCGCCGCGACCACCCGCTCGGACGCCGGGACGGCGCTCACGCGAGCCCCTCCAGACCGGCCGCGATCTCGGCGGCCGCACCGGTCAGCCCGTCCAGCGGATCCGGCCGCGCCCGCCCGTCGCCGCTGAACAGCTGCTCCACCGGCCCCCCGACGCCGAGCGCCGCCACGGTCAGCCCGCCCCCGCTGCGCACCGGCACGGCCAGCCCGCCCGCACCCGGCTCCCACCCGCCCGGGTCGGCGGCCCAGCCGCGCCGCCGGACCGCGGTCAGCTCGCGGGCGAGCACCACCGGATCGACGACGGTGCGCCGGGTGTAGCGGTCCAGCGGCTCCACGACCCGCACCGACGCCGGCGCGAACGCCAGCAGGCACAGCCCCCACGCGGTGGCGTGCAGCGGCTGCACCGTGTTCGTCCGCAGCTCCTGCGGGCTGCCGTCCGGCCGGAACACGTGGTGCACCACGTCCACCCCGCGGCCGTCCGCCGCGGGCACCCCCAGGTAGACCGCACAGCCGGTGCCGGCCGCCAGCGCGTCCGCCCAGTTCATCGCCCGGGCCCGCAGGTCGTGCCGGTCCCACGGGGTGCCGAGCCGGCCCAGCCCGTCGCCCAGCAGGTAACGGCCGGACGCGCCGTCCTGCGCGACCAGGCCCTCCTCGCGCAGCGTCCGCAGGATCCCGTGCGCGGTCGGCCGCGGCAGGTCCAGCGCCGCGGCGAGCTCCGCCAGCGCCAGCGGCCGCCCCGCTCCGCCGAGCAGCCGCAGCAGGGCGGCCGCCCGTTCCACCGACTGGATCTGCCGGGCCACGCCGCCGATCCTAGGCACCGGAAAGCGATCATGGGCCGTTCGACCCGCAACATTCGACATCGCCGAACGCCTCGCGTTGCCGCGGGACCCTGTCGCTCCTAGCGTCCCCGGGCACGCGACGGGGCCGCCCGGCCCCGTGCTGGGACGACACCAGGAGGGGGTTCGATGACGAGCTCCGAGAAGACCGGTGACGGGGCGACCGCCGCCGCACCGAGCACACCGGCCCGCGGACGGCCGCCTTCCCTGCTCGGCGAGCTGAGCGCCGAGTTCGCCGGAACGATGATCCTGATCCTGTTCGGCGTCGGCGTCGTCGCACAGGTGGTCACCACACCGGACGGCTCGGCCGGCCAGTACGACTCGATCGCGTGGTCCTGGGGCATCGGTGTGATGCTCGGTGTGTACGTCGCCGGGCGGATCTCCGGCGCGCACATCAACCCGGCGGTGACGATCGCATTCGCCGCCTACGACGGCTTCCCGTGGCGGAAGGTCGCCCCGTTCATCGCGGCCCAGTTCCTCGGCGCGTTCGTCGCGGCGCTGATCATCCGGGCCACCTACGCCGACCTGATCCGCTCGGTCGACCCGAACCTGACCGAGACCCAGGGCATCTTCTCGACCTTCCCGTCGGACGTCACCACCATCCAGACGGCGTTCCTCGACCAGGTGGTCGGCACCGCGATCCTGGTCTTCGTGATCTTCGCGCTGGTGCACCCGCGGAACAAGGGACCGGCCGCCAACATGGCGCCGTTCATGATCGGCGTGCTGGTCGTCGGGATCGGCATGGCCTGGGGTTCGAACGCCGGCTACGCGATCAACCCGGCCCGTGACTTCGGGCCGCGGCTGGCGTCCTGGATCACCGGGTACGAGAACGCCTGGGTGACCGGCGACGGCGTCCAGTACTGGTGGTTGCCGATCCTGGCCCCGATCATCGGTGGTCTGGTCGGCGGCGGGCTGTTCAAGCTCCTGGTCGACCGCTACATCCCGGCCGAGGACGCCCCGCAGGAGGTCGGGCGGGTCTGACGCCCGGCCGATCACGTACCCGACCCGCACATCCTTAGGAGAGCTCAATGGCAGAGTTCGTCGGCGCCGTCGACCAGGGCACGACCAGCAGCCGCTTCATGATCTTCGACCACTCCGGCAACGAGGTGGGCCGCCACCAGCTGGAGCACGAGCAGATCCTGCCGCAGGCCGGCTGGGTCGAGCACGACCCGATCGAGATCATCGAGCGCACCAACACCTGCCTGCAGCAGGCACTGACCAAGACCGGGCTGTCCGCGTCCGATCTCGTCGCGCTGGGCGTCACCAACCAGCGGGAGACGACCGTCGTCTGGAACCGGCGCAACGGCCGGCCCTACTACAACGCGATCGTCTGGCAGGACACCCGCACCGACCGGATCGCCACCGCCCTGGAGCGCGAGGGCAAGGGCGAGGTGATCCGCCGCAAGGCCGGCCTGCCGCCCGCCACCTACTTCTCCGGCGGGAAGATCCAGTGGATCCTGGAGAACGTCGACGGGGTCCGCGAGGCCGCCGAGAACGGCGACGCGATCTTCGGCAACACCGACACCTGGGTGATCTGGAACCTCACCGGCGGCACCCAGGGCGGGCGGCACGTCACCGACGTGACCAACGCCAGCCGCACCATGCTGATGGACCTCGAGACCCTGGACTGGGACGACGAGCTGCTGGGCTTCTTCGGCATCCCGCGCCGGATGCTCCCGGAGATCAAGCCGTCGTCGTCGGCGACCGCGTTCGGCACGACCCTGGCGACCGGGCCGCTGGGCGGCGAGGTCCCGATCACCGGCGACCTGGGTGACCAGCAGGCCGCCACCGTCGGCCAGGTGTGCTTCGCCCCCGGCGAGGCCAAGAACACCTACGGCACCGGCAACTTCATGCTGCTCAACACCGGCAACGAGCTCGTCCGCTCGGAGTCCGGGCTGCTCACCACGCTGTGCTACCAGTTCGAGGGCGAGCGCCCGGTCTACGCCCTGGAGGGCTCGATCGCGGTCACCGGGTCGGCCGTGCAGTGGCTGCGCGACCAGCTGGGGATCATCTCCGGCGCGTCCCAGTCGGAGTCGCTGGCCCGCCAGGTCGAGGACAACGGCGGCGTCTACTTCGTACCGGCGTTCTCCGGGCTGTTCGCGCCGTACTGGCGGTCCGACGCGCGCGGCGCGATCGTCGGGCTGTCCCGGTTCAACACCAACGCGCACCTGGCCCGGGCCACGCTGGAGGCGATCTGCTACCAGTCCCGCGACGTCACCGAGGCGATGTCGAAGGACTCCGGCGTCGCGCTGGACGTGCTGAAGGTCGACGGCGGCGTCACGCTCAACGAGCTGTGCATGCAGATCCAGGCGGACGTGCTCGGCGTCCCGGTGTCCCGCCCGGTCGTCGCCGAGACGACGGCGCTCGGTGCCGCCTACGCGGCCGGCCTGGCCGTCGGGTTCTGGAAGTCCACCGACGAGCTGCGGGAGAACTGGAACGAGGCGCGTCGCTGGGAGCCGCAGTGGGACGAGGCCCAGCGCGACGCCGGGTACGCGAAGTGGAAGAAGGCGGTCGAGCGGACGCTCGACTGGGTGGACGTGGACTGACATCCGCCCGCCCGGTGTCGCCCCGCGGGGCGACACCGGGCACATCCGGGCGCAGAACGCTGTTGGAACGGGTAGTCCCCGTGTGACGCAACGACTCAGAAGGGTCCGATCATGAAATCGGTGGCACTCTCCCCGGAGGCCCGTACCGCGGCGCTGCAGGCGATGGGCGACCGTGAGCTCGACGTGCTCGTGGTCGGCGGGGGTGTCGTCGGCGCCGGAGCGGCGCTCGACGCCGCGACCCGCGGCCTGTCGGTCGGCCTGGTCGAGGCCAGGGACTTCGCGTCCGGCACCTCCAGCCGGTCCTCCAAGCTCGTCCACGGCGGCCTGCGCTACCTGGAGATGCTGGACTTCCGGCTGGTCGCCGAGGCACTCGCCGAGCGCGGGCTGCTCATCCAGCACCTGGCGCCGCACCTGGTCCGCCCGGTGCCGTTCCTCTACCCGCTGCAGCACCGCGGCTGGGAACGGCTCTACGCCGGGGCCGGTGTCGCGCTCTACGACACCCTCGGCTTCCTGTCCGGGCGCTCGCGCGGCGTGCCGCACCACCGGCACCTGACCCGGCGCGGCGCGCGCCGGGTGGTCCCGTCGCTGCGCAAGGACGCGCTGGTCGGCGCCCTGCAGTACTACGACGCCCAGGTCGACGACGCCCGGCACACCATGTTCATCGCGCGCACCGCCGCCGCCTACGGGGCGCACGTGGCGACCCGGGCGCGGGTGGTCGGGCTGCTCAAGGACGCCGGCCGGGTGGTCGGCGCGACCGTGCAGGATCTGGAGAGCGGCGAGCGGATCGACGTCCGCGCCCGTCAGGTCATCAACGCGACCGGGGTGTGGACCGACGAGACCCAGGCGCTGGCCGGTGAGCGCGGCCTGTTCAAGGTGCGCGCGTCCAAGGGCATCCACCTGGTCGTCCCGCGGGACCGGATCCGCGGCGACTCGGGACTGATCCTGCGCACCGAGAAGTCGGTGCTGTTCGTCATCCCGTGGGGCAGGCACTGGATCATCGGCACCACCGACACCGACTGGGACCTGGACAAGGCCCATCCCGCCGCGTCCGCCGCCGACATCGACTACCTGCTGCGGCACGTCAACGAGGTGCTGGAGCAGCCGCTCACGCACGACGACGTCGAGGGCGTCTACGCGGGCCTGCGCCCGCTGCTGTCCGGTGAGTCGGAGTCGACCTCCAAGCTGTCCCGGGAGCACGCCGTCGCGACGCCGGTGCCCGGCCTGGTCGTGGTCGCCGGCGGCAAGTACACGACGTACCGGGTGATGGCCCGCGACGCGGTGGACGCCGCCGTGCACGGCCTGGACGCCAAAGTCCCGAAGTCGGTCACCGAGGACGTCCCGCTGCTGGGCGCCGAGGGCTTCCACGCGCTGCGCAACGCCACCGCGCGGCTGGCCGCGCAGTCCGGGCTGCACCCGGGGCGGATCGAGCACCTGCTCGGCCGGTACGGCTCGCTGATCCAGGAGGTGCTGGACCTGGCCGCCGAGGACCCGACGCTCGCCGAGCCGCTGGCCGGTGCGTCGGACTACCTGCGCGCCGAGGTCGTCTACGCGGCCTCGCACGAGGGTGCCCGGCACCTGGAGGACATCCTGGCCCGCCGCACCCGGATCTCGATCGAGACGTTCGACCGGGGTGCCGGTGCCGCCGAGGAGGTCGCGACGCTGGTCGCCCCGGTGCTCGGCTGGAACGACGAGCAGGTCGCCCGCGAGGTCGACCACTACGTCAAGCGGGTCGAGGCGGAGCGGGAGAGCCAGCGGATGCCCGACGACGAGACGGCCGACGCGGCCCGGCTCGGCGCGCCGGACGTGGTGCCGGTCAGCGGCTGAGGACCCCGCGGATGGGCGGTCCCGCATGCGGGCGGACCCCGGACGGCCGGTACGTGGTCGTCCGGGGCCGCCGCTGGCGGGCCGCCGATCCGATGCTGCCCGACGACGTGCGGGCCGAGCTGCAGCAGCACCTCGGCCGGGCACGCGCCGAGGTCGGGGCGGGGAAGCGGACCGGCGACGACGACCGCGTCCGCGCGGCCCGGGAGCGGGTCGGCGCCGCCAAGCACGGTCTCGGTGAGCGCGGGACGCCGTGGTGGGAGCTGGACGCGGCGGCTCGCCGCGCCCGCTGGGAGGATGCCCTGCGCGCGCTGCGGCGGTGACCGCCGTCCTCGCAGAACATGCGGATCCGTGTCCCATCGAGGACCGGAGCTGTCCGCATCGGGTCCTAGCGTCGTTCACGTCGGACCGGGGGGAACCGGGACGGCACCCGACGACCGAGAGGCGACCCGATCATGAACGCCACAGCCGAGACCACCGGGCAGCAGGCACCGGCCGGTGAACGCGCCGAGCTGATCACCACCCTGGAGCGGCACCGCGGGTTCCTGCTGCAGACCGCGCAGGACCTCACCGAGGAGCAGGCCCGCACCGCGAGCACGGTCAGTGCGCTGACGATCGCCTCGCTGCTCAAGCACGTCGCGGACACCGAGGAACAGTGGTTCCGGTTCGCCGTCGAGGGTGCCGGCGCGTTCGGCTCCGAGCACGAGGTCTACGGCGACGACGTCGACTGGAACGCGATCGCCGAGAACGACAGCTGGGCCGGGACCGAGTGGACCGACACCCGGTTCGTGCTCGCCGAGCACGAGACCCTGGAGCACCTGCGGGCCCGGGTCGAGCAGGTGGCCGCCCGCACCGAGGAGATCCTGCGCTCCGCCGACCTGGACTCGGCGCACCCGCTGCCGGTGGCACCGTGGTTCGAGCCGGGCGTCAGCTGGTCGGTGCGGCGGGTCGCGATCCACGTGCTCGCCGAGATCAGCCAGCACGCCGGCCACGCGGACATCATCCGCGAGGCGATCGACGGCCGGAAGACGATGGGCTGAGCGATGACCACCGCCGACTCCATGTCCGAGCTGCTCGCCGCCGTCCCCGCCGATCTCGACGGGGAGCGCCGCACCCTGCTCGAGACCCTCGCCAAGCACCGCATGCTGCTCCGGCACACCGTCGCCGAACTGTCCGACGCCGATGCCCGGCGGCGCCCCACGGCGAGCGCGCTGACCCTGGCCGGGCTGCTCAAGCACGTCGAGGGCGTCGAACGGGGCTGGGTGGACTTCATCCTCACCGGCACCGTCGAGGGCGCCGACGGCTGGGAGCAGGCCGCGGAGCCGGGAGCCGAACGGGACGACTTCGCTCTCGACGACACCGACAGCGACACCGACGCAGACACCCTCGCCGCGCTGCTCGACCGCTACACCGCGACCGCCGCCCGCACCGACGAGCTCGTGGCCACCGTCGACCTGGACCTCTCGCACCCGTTGCCGCCGGCGCCGTGGTTCCCGGAGGACATGCACTGGAGCGCCCGCCAGGTGTTCGCCCACATCGTCGGCGAGACCGCGCAGCACAGCGGGCACGCCGACATCATCCGGGAGACCATCGACGGCCGGAAGACGATGGGTTGACGCCCGCAGCGCCGGGCCCGGTCACTACCGTCGCGGCCATGGCCGATCTGGTGACCCTCGACGACATCGAGACCGCGGCGGACCGGATCGCCGGGGACGTGCTGCGCACCCCGACGGTCCCCTCCCCCGGGCTCTCCGCGCTGCTCGGCGCCCCGGTCCTGCTGAAGCTGGAGCAGTTGCAGCGCACCGGGTCCTTCAAGCCGCGCGGGGTGCTCGCGAAGCTCGCCACGCTCTCCGCCGACGAGCGCGCCGCCGGGCTGGTCGCGGTGTCCGGCGGGAACCACGGCCTGGCCGTCGCCGACGTGGCGGGCGCGGCCGGGGTGGCCGCCGTCGTCGTCATGCCGGCGAACGCACCGGCCCGCTCGGTGGCCGCGGCCCGCGCGGCGGGTGCGGACGTCCGGCTCACCCCGGACATCCCGGCGGCGTTCGCGCTGGCCACCCAGCTGCAGGCGGACGGGATGACGCTGCTGCACCCGTTCGACGATCCGGTCACCCTCGCCGCGCAGGGCACCGTCGGGCTGGAGCTGGCCCGCGACGCGATCGACCTCGGCGAGCCGCCCACCGACGTGCTGGTCTCGGTCGGCGGCGGGGCGCTGCTGTCCGGGGTGGCGGTGGCGGTCAGGGCGCTGCTCGCGGGAGCCCGGGTGTGGGGGGTGGAGACCGTGGGTGCCGAGGCGATGTCCGCGGCGCTGGCCGCCGGCGGCCCGATCCCGGTCACGATCACCTCGGCGGTCACCACGCTGTCCGCGCCGTCGGTGTCGCAGCTGACCTACGACCACGTCCGCGAGCTGGTCGAGGAAGTGCTGGTGGTCACCGACGCCGACGCCCGCGCCGGCTCGGTCGCGTTCGCCGAGCACGCCGGGATCTGGGCCGAGCCGGCCGCCGGCTGCCTGGTCCCCGCGGCCGAGACGGTCCTGGACCGGCACCCCGACGCCCGCCTGGCGCTGGTGGTCTGCGGCCGCAACGCCGACGTCCCCGGCTGATCACCGGTTGTGGAGCGCAGCGGCCGGGTGGGGGCGCCGCGCTCCACAGCCGTCGATCACCGCCGTCGATCACCGCCGTCGATCACCGCTGTCGATCACCCGGGATGAGCGCGGGTGGTGGCGGCGTTGCCCTTGAGGTGGGGCGGGTGGCGGTGGTGGTGATCGGCGCGGGGCAGGCGGGCCTGTCCGCGGCGGCCGGGCTGCGCCGCGGCGGGCTGGTGCCCGGCCGGGACATGGTGGTGCTCGACGGCGAGGACGGCCCGGGGGGCGCCTGGCGGCACCGCTGGCCGACCCTGGTGATGCGCACCGTCAACGGCATCCACGACCTCGCGGGCGTCCGATCCGGGTTCGACGAGCCGGGGGCCGATCCGGACCGGCCGGCCCGGGAGGCGGTGCCGGAGTACTTCGCCGAGATCGAACGGACCGCCGGCCTGCAGGTGGTCCGGCCGGTACAGGTGCACGCGGTGCGGGACGCGGTGCAGGACGCGCCGCCGGACGGCAGGCCGGACGCCCTGCCCGACGGCGAGCCCGACGGCGAGCCCGGCGCCCTGCCGGACGGCGGACCCGGCGCCCACGCACCCGGACCCGCCCCGGCCGCCCGGTCCGGCCCGCTGGCCGTCGAGACCGACCGCGGCACCTGGATCGCCGACCGGGTGATCAACGCGACCGGCACCTGGACCCGCCCGTTCGTCCCGGCCTACCCGGGGGCGGCGTCGTTCCGCGGGCGCAGCCTGCACGCCCGCGACTACCCGGGCCCGGCGGCGATGGCCGGGCTGCGGGTGGTCGTCGTCGGCGGCGGGATCACCGCGGTGCAGCTGCTGCTGGAGATCGCCCCGCAGGCCGCGGCGACGGCCTGGGTGACCCGGCGCGAACCGGTGTGGAACGACGGCCCGTTCGACGCCGAGCGCGGACGCGCCGCGGTGGCCCTGGTCGAGGAGCGGGTCCGGGCCGGGCTGCCGCCGCGCAGCGTCGTCGGGGTGACCGGGCTCGGGCTCACCCCCGAGGTCCGCGCGGGCATCGCGAGCGGGGTGCTGCGGCGGCGGCCGATGTTCGCCGCGCTCACCCCGGACGGGGTGCGCTGGGCCGACGGCAGCACCGAGCCCGCCGACGTCGTGCTGTGGGCGACCGGCTGGCGTCCGGCGCTGGGGCATCTCGCGCCGCTGCGGCTGCGCGGACCGGGCGGCGGGATCGTGATGGGTGAGCCGCTGGACACCGGGGTGGTCGCCGACCCGCGGCTGCACCTGGTCGGCTACGGGCCGTCGGCCAGCACGATCGGCGCGGACCGGGCCGGGCGCGCCGCGGCCAGGGCGGTACTGCGCGACCTCCCGCTCGCGGCCTGACCGCGGCGCGGCCACCCCCGTTCGGGCCCCGGACACCCGGGCGCGGCCCGCCCCGGCGCGGTCCGGCCCTCGGGCGCAGCTGCCCCGCCCCACCCCGCACCGTCACATCGCGCGTTCCCGGCGCAGCAGCCGGTACTCCCACACCACCAGCACGACGATCGCGATGTCCAGCAGCGCGAGCACCGGCAGCAGCACCGAACCGGTGTGCCAGGCGTGCACGAGCTCGTAGACCACGAACAGCCCCAGCACCACGACGGCCGGTGGATAGGCCGGCAGCCACCGGCGCAGCAACGCCCACACCAGCGCCAGCTTGATCACCCCGTGCAGCGCCAGGTAGACGATCACGAACGTCCGGCCGCCGCCCGCGACGTCGTCGACGGCCGTCGTGAGATGCCGGGCGAGCGGCGCGTCCGGCGGGCCCAGCAGGTCGCGGGCCAGCACCTGCACGACCACCCGGTGCAGCCGGTCCCCAGAGACCAGCAGCAGGGCGATCGCGGCGAGCAGCTCGGCCGCCCCGTCCACGCCCTTGACCAGCATCGCGATCCGGAACAACCGCTCGGTCCGCCGCGCGGCCCGCGGCCCGGACGGTTGCGCCATGCCACGAGCCTAGCGACCGGGGCGCCCGCGCCGGCGGGGTCAGTCGGTACGGACCTCCGCGCCGTCCTGGCTCCACCGGGTGTGGAAGACGCCGTCGGCGTCGATCCGGTGGTAGGTGTGCGCGCCGAAGTAGTCGCGCAGCCCCTGGATCAGGTTCGCCGGGCCGCGCTCGCGGCGGTAGCCGTCGTAGTAGCTCAGGCTCGACGAGAACGCCGGGATCGCGACACCGTGCTCGGTCGCCGTCACCACCACCCGCCGCCACGCGTCCTGCGCGTTGCCGACGGCCTCGGTGAAGTACGGGACCATCAGCAGGTTGTCCAGATCGGGGTGCGACTCGTAGGCCTCGGTGATCCGGTTCAGGAACTGGGCGCGGATGATGCAGCCGCCGCGCCAGATCCGGGCCATCGCGCCGAGATCGAGGTCCCAGCCGTTGGCCTGCGAGGCGGCCCGCATCTGGGCGAAGCCCTGCGCGTAGGCGACCACCTTGGACGCGTAGAGCGCCTGCCGGACGTCGTCGACCAGCCGGTCCACGTCAGCGGCCGGCTTCGGCGCGGGCCCGGCCAGCGTCGTCGACGCGGCCTGGCGCTCGTCGCGCAGCGCGGACAGCGTCCGCGCGAACACCGCCTCGGTGATGCCGGTGAGCGGGACACCGAGATCGAGCGCGTCGATCGCCGTCCAGCGGCCGGTGCCCTTCTGCTCGGCCTGGTCGGTGATCACGTCGACCAGCGGCCCACCGGTCCGCTCGTCGGTCTTGGCCAGCACGACGCCGGTGATCTCGATCAGGAACGACTCGAGGTCGCCGGTGTTCCACTGCTCGAAGATCGTCCCGATCTCCGGCGCGGAGAGCCCGCCGACGTGCGTCAGCAGGTCGTACGCCTCCGCGATGAGCTGGATGTCGGCATACTCGATGCCGTTGTGCACCATCTTCACGTAGTGCCCGGCGCCGCCCGGCCCGACGTGCGTGCAGCAGGGGGTGCCGTCGACGTTCGCGGCGATCGCGGTCAGCACGTCGGCGATCTCGGCGTAGGCGGCCGGGTCCCCGCCGGGCATGATGCTCGGCCCGTTGAGCGCGCCCTCCTCGCCGCCGGACACGCCGATGCCCATGAACCGCAGGCCCAGCTCCGCGCAGTGCGCGGTGCGCCGGTCGGTGTCCGGGAAGTGCGAGTTCCCGGCGTCGACGATGATGTCGCCCTCGTCGAGCAGCGGCGCCAGCTCGTCGATGACGGCGTCGACCGGCTTGCCCGCCTTCACCATGACGACGATCGTGCGCGGCGTCTGGAGCGCGTCGACGAAGTCCTGCAGCGACTCGGAGCCGGTGAAGGCGCCCTCGTGGCCGTAGTCCTCGATGAACTGGGTGGTCTTCGCGGTGGTGCGGTTGTGCACCGCCACGGTGAAGCCGCGGCGGGCCATGTTGCGGGCCAGGTTCGCCCCCATCACCGCCAGCCCGGTGACCCCGATCCGGCTCTTCTCCGCCATCGTGCTCCTCCGTCTCGCCGGGCGCGGCCGGCGCCGCGCCGTTCGTCCTGCCCCATCCTGGCCCCTCGCGCCCGCGGCGTGCGCGGACCGTCCGGTGTCCGCTCGGTCACCCCGGTGCGGGCGGGCTCAGCGCAGGAAGTCGAGCAGCAGCTCGCTGGTACGTTCCGGCGCCTCGGCCGGGATCCAGTGGCCCGCGCCGGCGACGCGCTCGTACCGGAAGTCCTCGGTGAACTCGGCGGAACGTCGCATCTGGCTCTCGGTGAGCGCCATGTCGCGCTCGCTCCACACCCCGAGCACCGGGACCCGGATCGGGGGCAGCTGCATCGGCCCGGTGGGCACGAACGTCGCCGGGTCGATGTTGGCGCGGTACCAGTTCAGCGACGCGGAGAGCGCGCCCGGCCGGGACAGGTCGGCGATCTGCTGCGCGGGCAGCGGGTCCCCGTCGTCGAACGAGACGTGCGCCCAGGTCCGCAGGAACGCCCAGTCGTCGGCGGGCAGCACCTCCTCGGCGACGCCGGGGAACTGGAACCACAGCATGTACCAGGACTTGGCCTTCTGGATGAGCCCGTCGGAGACGAACGCGGCCGGATGCCCGACCGAGAACGCGGCGTAGCGGGTGACCCGGGGCGAGCGCAGCGTGATCGCCCAGCCGAGCGAGGAACCCCAGTCGTGCCCGGCGAGCGCGAAGTCGCCGACGCCGAGCGCGTCCGCGACGCCGAGCACGTCGGCGGCGAGCGCACCCATCCGGTAGTTCTCGACGCCCTCGGGCCGGTCGGAGTCGCCGAAGCCGCGCAGGTCCGGGGCGATCACCCGGTGCCCGGCGGCGGCCAGCGCGGCGATCTGGTGCGCCCAGAGGGTCGCCCGGTCCGGCCAGCCGTGCAGCAGGACGACGGGCGGGCCGGATCCGCCGGTGTCCAGCACGGACAGGGTGGTCCCGCGCGGCGTCGCGCCGGGGACGGTGATCCGCTGCGGCTCGGGGAGGGCCGGGTCGGGTGAGGCCATGGCCGCGACAGTAACCCGGCGCCGGGACCGGGCGGCGCCGCGCGGGCGAACAGCGGAGAACGGAACGGGAGCGCGGAAACGGCGCGCGAGCGCGGCGGAATGCGCTACTCTGTGGGGTGCCTTCAGATAGCAAAGCCACAGCGGTACACCTCAATGATAGCACGGTCGGCAAGCTCGGTACCAGCCCCCGGTTCGCCGAGGAGCTCGCCGCCGAGACCACCCGGCTCCGGTGGCTGCACGGGCTGCTCACCGCCGAGCTCACCGCGGTCGACACCCGCGCCGCGACCGCCCGGTCCACCCCCGCCGGCGAGGAGCTCAGCGCCCGCTGGGAGCGCGACGTCTCAGAGTTCCGCTGGTCGGAGCGGGCCGGTGCGCTGCGGGCCGCCCGGTACGGGCTGTGCTTCGGCCGGCTCGACCACACCGACGGCGGCCCGACCTACGTCGGCCGGATCGGGCTCACCGACCCGGCCGACGGCGAGAGCGCGCTGATCGACTGGCGGGCGCCGGCCGCCCGGCCGTTCTACTGCGCCACCCCGGTCACCCCGCTCGGCGTGACCCGGCGCAGGCACTTCCGGCTGGCCGGCACCGCCCCCGACGAGCGGGTCGACACCTTCCACGACGACGTGCTGGACGGCACGCTCGCCCACCGCACCGAGGCCGCGTCCGATCCGGCCCTGCTGGCCGCACTGAAGGCACCGCGCGGATCGACGATGCGCGACATCGTCACCACCATCCAGGCCGAGCAGGACGACATCATCCGGCTGCCGCTGGCCGGCACGGTGGTGATCGAGGGCGGGCCGGGCACCGGCAAGACCGCGGTCGCCCTGCACCGGGTGGCCTACCTGCTCTACGCCCACCGGGACCGGCTCGCCCGCAGCGGCGTGCTCGTCGTCGGGCCCAGCGCCGGGTTCGTCCGCTACGTCGGCGGGGTGCTGCCCGCGCTCGGCGAGTCCGCCGTCGTGTTCACCACGCCGGGGCGGCTCGCGCACGGGATCGTGGCGACCGCGACCGACCCGCCGGAGGCCGCCCGCCGCAAGGGCGACCTGTCGATGATCGACGTGCTCCGCCGCGCCGTCGCGGACCGGCAGGCGCTGCCCGCCGCGACCGTCGCGATCGAGCTGGAGGACGTGACGCTGCGGCTGGACCGGGCGACCGCGGCGGAGGCCCGCCGCCGGGCCCGGGCGACCGGCCTGCCGCACAACGCCGCCCGGGCGACGTTCCGGGACACCCTCGGCAGGCTGCTCGTCGACCAGGGGCTGGAACGGCTGGACACCCGGCTGGCCGACCCGCCGGAGCTGGCCGAGCTGCTCGCCGGGCTGGACCTGCCCGAGATCGAGCCGGCCGGTGCCGCCGAGGTGTCCGCCGACCTGCGCCACGAGCTGCGCTCGGAGCTGCGCTCGGAGCCGGAGTTCCACGCGGCCGTCGAGGACCTCTGGCCGCTGCTGACCCCGCAGCGCGCACTCGCCGACCTCTTCGGCTCCGCCGACCGGCTCGCCGCCGCGGGCGACGGCGACGGCGACGATCTCGCCGTGCTGCACCGCGCCCCGGGAGCGCCCTGGACGGTCGCCGACGCCCCGCTGCTCGACGAGCTGGACGAGCTGCTGGGCCCGCTCCCCGAGAACGCCGCGGCAGCGGGGAACAGCACCGCCGCGGCCGACGCGCACTACGCCGAGGGCGTGCTGACCGTGCTCACCTCGGCCGACCGGGACCTGGCCGGCGAGGACGCCGACGAGCTGCGGGCCACCGACTTCGTCACCGCCGAGCAGCTCGCCGCGCGGCACGTGCCGGGGGTCCCGCTGACGGTCGCCGAGCGGGCCGCGGGCGACCGCGACTGGCGCTACGGCCATCTCGTCGTCGACGAGGCGCAGGAGCTGTCCGCGATGGACTGGCACGTGCTGCTGCGCCGCTGCCCGTCCCGGTCGATCACCGCGGTCGGCGATCTCGCCCAGCGCAGCGCCCCGGCCGGCGCGCGGAGCTGGGCCGACGTGCTCGGCCCGCACCTGGCGGAGCGCTGGACGCACCGGACGCTCACGGTCAACTACCGGACCCCGGCCGAGATCATGGCGCCGGCGGCCGCCGTGCTGGCGACGTACGCGCCGGGGCACCGCCCGCCGGAGTCGGTCCGCGAGACCGGCGAGCAGCCGTGGGAGCGGACCGTGCCGGCCGCGGACCTGGCGGGCGTGGTCGCCGCCGAGCGGGCGCGGCTCGACGGCGGGACGCTCGCGGTGATCGTTCCGGAGGGCACCGACCCGCTGCCCGCCGGCGCCGCCGGGGTGGCCGTGCACACGCCGTCGTCGTCGAAGGGTCTGGAGTTCGACGCGGTCCTGATCGTCGATCCGGACCGGATCCGGGAGCGCGAACCGGCCGATCTCTACGTGGCGATGACCCGGGCGACGCAACGGCTCGGGCAGCTGCACGTCACGCCGTGAGCCGCCCGGGGCCGGACGTCAGAAGGCCGGCCAGGGGATCGCCGGCCCGAACCCGTCCGGCCCCGGGAACCGCGGCTCGGCGAGCAGGTGGTCGATCCGGGAGCGCAACGCGGCGATCTCGCGCCGGGTCACGTGCTCGCCGAGGGTGTCGGCGAAGTCGCCGGCCAGCTTGGCGCGCAGCTCCTTGAGCGCGGCGGTGTGCTCCTCGCCGAGCTCGTCGCCGATCCAGCCCCACAGCACCGTCCGCAGCTTCGGCTCGCTGTGCAGGGTCAGGCCGTGGTCGACGCCGTAGACGCCGCCGTCCCCGCCGAGGATGACGTGCCCGCCCTTGCGGTCGGCGTTGTTGACGACGACGTCGAACAGCGCCATCGACCGCAGCTGCGGATGGTCGGCGTGCACCAGGACGACCGGGTCCCCGGCGCCGTCGCGGGCCCGCAGCACCGGCAGCCAGCCGTCCGGGACGCAGTCCGGCTCGCACAGCTCGACCAGCGACTCGGCGGCGAGCTGGATGGTCTCCTCGTCGATCTCGGCGCCGAACCCGTCGTCCGGGTCGCCGCCGCCGCCGGTGAGCGCGCTCTCGTCACCGGAGGAGACCCACGCCTGCACCATCCCCGGCCCGAACGGCGCCTCCGGGCGCAGCACGGTCGGCGGGACGACCCGCAGGCCGGACTCCTCGGCGACCAGGTAGGCGCCGACCTCGCGGCCGGCCAGGGTGCCGTCCGGGAAGTCCCACAGCGGGCGCTCGCCGCGGACCGGCTTGTAGACGCAGCGCAGCTCGATCCCGTCGAGGGTGGCGGTGCCGAACAGGGTGGCGTTGGAGGCGTCCACCATCCGGCCGGTGATCTCGATGCGGCCGCGGGCCAGGACCTCGAGGACGGCCGGGTCGCGCAGGTCGGGGGCCTGGCCGCTCACTCGGTCCCGGTCTCGGCCACGGGATTGCGGTCGTGGTAGCCGTTGAGCCGGACGCAGACGTGGCCCTCGGGATCGAGCGGCTCGGCGCACAGCGGGCACGGCGCGCGGCCGGCCGATACGACCTTCTCCGCACGATCGGCGAACGCCTTCGCCTCGTTCGGCGAGAGGAACACCCGCAGCGCGTCCGGGCCCTCCTCGGTGTCGTCGAGCACCACCGACTCGTCGATCTCCTCCTCGGTCACCGCGAGCAGCTCGACGACGATCGAGCTGGAGTCGGCGTCCCAGCCCAGGCCCATGGTGCCGACCCGGAACTCCTCCTCCAGCGGCACGGCGAGCGGATCGGTGTCCGACCGCGGCGAGCCGGCGTCGGTGCCCTCCTGCAGGTTCTCCTCGCCGAACCGCTTCGCCACCTCGCCGAGCAGCGCGGTGATCCGCTCCGCCAGCACCGTGACCTGCTGTTTCTCCAGCAGCACACTGATCGTCCGGGAGCTCTCGATCGCCTGCAGGTAGAAGGCGCGATCGCCGGGCTCGCCAACGGTCCCGGCCACGAAGCGGTCGGGTCGGCGGAAGACGTGGATGACGCGTGCCATGACCCTTCCCAGGGTAGGCGACGGCGGGGCGGTAGGCATCCCCGCCACCCCGCGCGATCGCCGCGACCTGCGCCGATACGCACCGGGGGTGATCTCAGGCGTTCGTCGAGCCCCCGACGACGGCGTCCGACGCGGCCCGGTCGTCCTGGCCGGAGCCCTCCTCGGGGGGCTTCGGGACCAGGTTGGCGACGTCCCCGGACTGCTCGTTCATCCGGGCCACGAACGGCCGCAGCGAGGTGTAGGTGACGACGCTCACCGAGCAGGTGTCGACCACGATCCGCTGGAAGGTGTCGAGATGGCAGCCGAGCGCGTCGGCCAGCACCGACTTGATCACGTCGCCGTGGCTGCAGGCGAGCAGGATGGAGTGCTCGCCGTGCTCGGCCCGCACCCGGGCGACGTGCCGGCGGACCGCGGCGACCGACCGGGCCTGCATCCCGGCGAGCGACTCGCCGTCCGGGAACTCGGCCGCCGAGGGATGCGCCTGCACGACCTTCCACAGGTCCTCGGACACCAGCTCGGAGATCGGCCGCCCGGTCCACGAGCCGTAGTCGACCTCGGCCAGGTCGTCCTCGACGACGGGTTCCAGGCCGCGGGTGGCGGCCAGCGGCGCGACGGTCTGCCGGCAGCGGGTCATCGGGGAGGTGACGATCGAGGCGATCGGCAGGGCCGCGAGCCGGTCGACGACGGCGTCGGCCTGCTCCCGGCCGCGTTCGTCGAGCTCCACGCCGGGGGTGCGGCCGGCCAGGACACCGGCCGTGTTCGCCGTCGAGCGCCCGTGCCGCAGCAGGATCAAGGTCGTCACGCCGCCCGAGGCTACGCGGACCGGGTCGCCGTCAGGTGGCGGAGATCGCGCCGATCGACAGCGCCGCCAGCAGCGCGACGCCCAGCGCGATCCGGTAGGCGACGAACACGTAGACGGTGTTGTTCTGCACGAACCGCAGCAGCCAGGCGATCACCGCGTAGCCGACGACGAACGCGATCAGCACGGCGACCAGCATCTGCACGCCGGACGGCCCGTCCCCGGCGAACACGTCGGGCAGGGTGAACAACCCGGCGCCGAACACCGACGGGATCGCCAGCAGGAACGAGTACCGCACGATCGCCGGGCGGGTCAGCCCGAGCGCCAGCCCGGCGGTGATCGTGCCGCCGGACCGGGAGACGCCCGGGATCAGCGCCATCGCCTGGGCGAAGCCGAGGGCGATGCCGTCGCGCACGGTGATCCGCTCGATCGGCTTGGTCTGCCTGCCGTAGCGCTCGGCCAGCCCGAGCAGCACGCCGAACACGATCAGCATCACCGCGACCAGCCACAGGCTGCGGGCGACCGTCTCGATCTGGGTCTTGAACAGCACCCCGAGCACGGCGATCGGAATCGACCCGATGATCACCAGCCAGGCCAGCCGGTAGTCGTCGGTCCGGCGGACCTCGGCGTCGCGGAAGCCGCGCAGCCAGGTGGTGAACAGGTGCCAGATGTCCTTGGCGAAGTAGACGATCACCGCCACCTCCGTCCCGATCTGCGAGACGGCGGTGAAGGCGGCCCCGGGATCGCGCCCGAAGAACACCTCGGAGGCGATCCGCATGTGCCCGGAGGAGGAGACCGGCAGGAACTCGGTCAGACCCTGGACGAGGCCGAGGACGATCACCTCGAGCCAGCTCACGGGCGACCCCCGACGGGTGGGTCTGCCGGATGCGGAACCTGATCGGTCACGGGCGGTCACCGTACTCGCGGAGACGGGCGTCACAGCGCGCGCCCTCGACGGTGTCGGGGCCCTCCGGGCCTAGGCTCGTGCCCCGTGCAGCGCAGACCCGTCGGCTCCAGCGGTCTGGAGGTGTCCCGGATCGGCCTGGGCACGATGACCTGGGGCGAGGACACCTCACCGGACGAGGCGGGCGCGCAGCTGCGGGCGTTCGTGGACGCCGGTGGGACGTTCGTCGAGACGGCCGACGACTACGGTGGCGGCGCCGCCCAGCAGGTGCTCGGCGGGCTGCTGCGCGGCACGGTCGCCCGCGACGACGTGGTGCTCGCCGGGCGGGGCACCGCGATCGACGCGCCCGGCCGGGGCGGCGGCCCGGCGCGGGCGTCCCGGGCGGCGCTGCTGCGCTCGCTGGACGGCACCCTGCGCCGGCTCGGCGTCGACCACCTGGACCTGTGGCAGTTCCCGGGCTGGGACCCGCGGGTACCGGTGGACGAGATGCTGTCCGCGGTGCAGGTCGCCGTGTACTCGGGACGGGTGCGCTACGCCGGGCTGGTCGCGCCGCAGGGCTGGCAGCTCGCGACGGTCGCGGCCGGTGCGGGCGCCGGGCCGGACCCGGCGGTGGCCAGGCCGGTGTCGACACAGGTCGAGTACTCGCTGCTGGCCCGCGAGCCGGAGGCCGAGCTGCTGCCGGCGGCGCGCTACCACGGGCTCGGGATCCTGGCCTGGGCCCCGCTCGGGCGCGGCGTGCTCACCGGGAAGTACACCGACGGCACGCCGGCCGACTCGCGCGCCGCGAGCGCGCTGCTGGCGTCCTACGTCGAGGCCCGGCGCACCGAGCACTCGGCCCGGATCGTGCAGTCGGTGCTGACCGCGGCGGACGGGCTCGGCACGTCGCCGCTGGTGGTCGCCCTGACCTGGGTGCGGGACCGGCCGGGGGTGGCGACCGCGGTCGTCGGGG
Organism: Pseudonocardia sp. DxW; assembly: GCF_058448985.1. Taxonomy (NCBI): domain Bacteria; kingdom Bacillati; phylum Actinomycetota; class Actinomycetes; order Pseudonocardiales; family Pseudonocardiaceae; genus Pseudonocardia; species Pseudonocardia sp. DxW. The sequence goes on from NZ_JBZFLK010000010.1 coordinate 121,003, forward strand.
CGCGGGACGCGGCGCAGCTGCGGGCGTCGCTGGCCGCCGAGGACGTGACGTTGCCCGCCGAGATCCGGACCGCGCTGGACGACGTGAGCGACCCCGTCCGGTAGCGCTCCGGCGGTGGATCCGCGGCGCCGAGCGCGCCTATGGTGGGGGCACCCGGTGGGTACCCGGGGCGGCACACGGCGGGGCAGCGGGTTCCGGGAGGCACGGATGGCGGAGAGCGGGCCGGAGGACGTCGACGGGAATCGCCGGGGCGGGGCCCGGCCGACCGGCACCCGCGACGGCGAGAGCTGGATCGACGACCGCTACGAGTACCGCCCGGTACGGATCGACGGCGACGTCACCCGGCTCACCGCGTCGGTCCGGCTCGCCGTCCAGGCCGAGTTCTCCGGCTGGGAGCTGTCCCGGCTGCGGCTCTATCCCGGCGGCGTCCGGAAGGTCGTGCTCCGGCGCCGACTCACCCACCGTGACGTCGGGCTGCTCCCCGAGCCGACGATCTGAGGCGTTCCCGCCGGTAACACCCGCCCATCGAGGTGATCACGCTCCGCGTTAACAGCACGGAGCGTGAATCTCACGACCTTGTGCCGCGGTAGCATCACCCGAAAGGATGAGGTCCGCGCCACCTGCCGCTCCCCGACTCCGGCACCGGTGCTGCCCGATCCGTTTCGCCCGGTGCCCAGGCCGAGGACGTCCAGGGACTGCTCGCGACCCACCCCCGGAGTACGTCCTCATGCCCGTCCGCCGTTCGCGGCCCGCCGCACCCGCCGGTCCCGCCGGCCCGGCCCCGCGCCCCGGCCCCGCACCGGCCGGGGACCATCGCCGCACCCGCAGCCAGGACGTGGCCGCCTCGCCGTCGCTGATGGCGATCGTGCTGGTCGCGGCCCTGGGCGTGCTCGCGTACACGGTGTTCCTGTTCGACTTCTCCAACCGGGGCGACTGGCCCGCGTACACCCTGGTGCTGCTGGCCGAGTCGATCATCGTGCTGCAGGCGCTGCTGTCCCTGTGGACCATCCTGTCCAGCGGCTACGACCCGCGGGACTTCACCTTCAACGAGGCGCAGCGCAGGCTCTACGGCGGTGGCGACGGAGCCGACGGCGAGTCCACCCGGGCCATCGGGATCGGCCGGCGCGCCGATCCGCTGCACCTCGGCGGCGTGCCGGTCCGGGTCGACGTCTTCGTCACCACCTACGGCGAGTCGCTCGCCGACATCCGGCGCACCGTCGCCGCGGCGGTCGCGATGGACGGCGAGCACACCGTGTACGTGCTCGACGACGGCAAGTCCGCGGCCGTCCGCGAGCTGGCCGCCGAGCTGGGCGCGGAGTACACCGCGCGGGAGGGCAACGCGCACGCGAAGGCCGGCAACATCAACCACGCGCTGTCGGTGACCGACGGCGAGCTGTTCGTCATCCTCGACGCCGACTTCGTCGCCCGCCGGGACTTCCTCCACGAGACGGTCCCCTTCTTCGCCGACGGGGACGTCGCGTTCGTCCAGACACCGCAGACCTACGGCAACCTGGGCGGGCTGATCTCGCGCGGTGCCGGCTACATGCAGACGGTCTTCTACAAGTTCACCCAGCCCGGCAAGAACCGGTTCAACGCCGCGTTCTGCGTCGGCACCAACGTGGTGTTCCGGCGGGCCGCGGTCGACGAGATCGGCGGGATCTGGCAGGAGTCGAAGTCCGAGGACGTGTGGACGTCGATGAAGCTGCACGAGCGCGGCTGGCGGTCGGTCTACATCGGCCTCGAGCTCGCCGTCGGGCACACCCCGGAGACCATCGAGAGCTACACCAAGCAGCAGCTGCGGTGGGCCACCGGCGGGTTCGAGATCCTGCTGCGGGCGAACCCGATGGGCCGCGGCCGCAACCTCACCCTGGACCAGCGGCTGCAGTACCTGGGGACGGCGACGTTCTACCTGGTCGGCATCGCGCCCGGGCTGCTGCTGCTGGTGCCGCCGATGCAGATCTACTTCGGGATCACCCCGATCTCGCCGGACGTCCCGGTGCTCACCTGGGTGCTGTACTACGCAGGCTTCTACTTCATGCAGGTCGCGGTCGCGCTGTTCACGATCGGCTCGTTCCGCTGGGAGACGCTGCTGCTCGCGTCGGCGTCGTTCCCGATCTACGTCAAGGCGTTCGTGAACGCGCTGCTGCGCCGGGACCAGGCGTGGAGCGTGACCGGGCGCAAGGGGGTGCGGAACTCGCCGTTCGCGTTCATCGGCCCGCAGGTGCTGGCGTTCGTGTTCCTGGCGGCGACGTCGGTGGTCGGGCTGTGGCAGGCACAGCAGATGCGGACGTTCGACCTGGCACTGTTCTGGAACCTGCTCAACACCGCCGTGATCGGGGCGTTCGTGGCGACCGCGGTCCGCGAGTCCCGGCAGATCCGCGCCGAGGCCCGGGCGCTGGACCGGCTGCGCAGGCTCGGCCGGGCACCGGCCGGCGAGCACGACCGCACGGTGCGGACACCGGTGCTGCCCGCGCCGCGGGTCCGCTCCGCGGCGCTCCCGGTGCCCGCCGGACGGGTGTCGCCCGGCTCCCCGCCCGCGACGCGCTCGGCGGGTGGCGGCGGGACGGCCGCAGGATCCGGCCGCCGCACCGGCCCGCACCCGACGACCGGACCGCACGCCCTTCCCCGACCGGCCCTGGCCGGGGCCGCGGTCGCACCTGGTCCTGGTCCGGGTCCTGGGTCCGTCCCTGGGGCCGGGTCTGTGCCCGGGGCAGCCGGTGATCCACGGCGGGATCGGGTGGCCGGGCCGCCGTCCGGGCCGGTCGAGCCGGTCCGCGCCGGCACCGGTCCGGTACCGGACCGGGCCCGCCGCCGGGCCCGGTCCGGCCCGGCGACCGGCCCCCGCCCGGTCCTCCCCGACGCCATCGCCGCGCCCGCCTTCACCGGCCCGTCCGGCATGCAGGCCGGCGCCGCACCGGCCGGCGCCGACGGCGGCTCCCGCTCCACCGGGGCCGCGCACCCCACGGGTGCCCCACGGTCCAACGGCACCCGGTCCAACGGCGCCCCACGCTCCGCCGTGGCCACATCCACCGCTGCCGACGGGGCGTCCCACTCCCCCACCGCACCCCGGTCCCCGGAGGGTCGCGCCGCGCCGCACCGGCACGACCCGGCACCGCACCGGCAGGACCATGACCCGGCCCCCCACCGGCACGACCACCACCCGGCGCCGCACGGTCACGACCACGACCCGGTACCGCGCCGGCACGCTGCCGCACCGGCACCGCACCGGCGCGACCCGGGGACGCCCCCCGGCGCCCGCTCCGCCCCCGCCCCCGCAGCCCCCCGGATCCCGCGGCCCCGGGAGACCGCGAGCGGCCCGCACCCGCTGCCCACCCGGGTCGTGTCCCGGCACGCCCGGAGCGGCCGGTGAGCGCCGGGCGCAGACTGCGGCTGGGGCTGGGCATCACCACGGTGCTGCTGCTGGTCGCGGTCCTGACGATGACCCTGAACGCCCGCAACGGCGTGGTCCGCGGCCACTCCGCGGCGCTCAACGCGCAGAGCTACCCGGTCGGGACCGACTACTCCGGCACCGTCACCGCGCAGCTGGTCCAGGTCGGCGACGAGGTCGCCGTCGGACAGCCGATGTTCGAGGTGCAGAGCGCCACCCTGGCCCGCGACCTGCAGCAGGGTCTGCTCGACCCGGCCCGGGTGCCCTACGGCATCAAGGACGGCAGCACCCTCGTCGTGACCGCCACCGACCCGGGCCGGGTGGAGTCCGTCGGCTACGCGGTCGGCGCGTTCGTGGCCGCCAACTCGGAGCTGGCGACGGTGCAGCGGGCCGGGTCGCTCTACATCGAGGCCGAGTTCATCCTCACCGCACCGGACTACGCCCGGCTGCCGCCGAACGCGACCGTCGACGTCGTCCTGCCGGACAACGGGCGGATCACCGCGCAGGCCGGCCGGGTGCAGGTCAGCACCGAGAACGGCGAGGCCCGCACCGTCGTGCAGGCCTACAGCCCGGAACTCGCGGACTCGACGGCCGACGGGCTCTTCGCCGTCGGGACGCCCGTCCAGGCGACCCTGCACCTGCGCAACGACAACGTCGTGACCCGGGCGTCCACCTGGATCACCGAGCTCACCGGCTTCGGCGGGTTCGCGCCGTGAGCCGGCACTCCGCCGACCATCCCGGCGCCTGGTCGGTCGACGTCCCCGCCCCGTCCGGCGGCCGGCGACGGCGCAGCGCCGACGCCCCGGAGGCGTCCGGCCCCGTCCCGCACCCGCGGCAGCCGCCGGCCGGCCCGCCTGCGCCCGGAACGGACTCGCCGACCGTCCCGGTCCGCGCCGCGGTCCCCCGCCGGCCGCCGGCCGCCCCGCGACCCGGTCGTCCCCGCCGCTCACGGAGGCTGGTCGTGCTGCTCACCGTCGCCGTGGTCGCGATCGTCGCCGGTGTGGCCGGCGTGCGGCTGCTGCCCGGTACCGACGATCGGGCCGGGACCACCGCCGGTGATCCGGCGATCGCCGCGTCGGTCGCCGGGCTCCCGCAGCGCTCGGTCGGTGTCCCGCCGGCGATGCGGCTCGCGGACGGCCAGGTCCCGCCGACCAACCGCTGGTTCTCCGGGCTGGTGTTCCCCGACCAGCCGGAGCCGGTGTTCCCGCTGCCGCTGTCCGTGGGGGTCCGCGTCGACGGCCTGTCCCTCGGGCTGCCGGAGGTGCGCGCCGACGGCTCGACGATCTTCGGCTCGCACACCCCGGCGCTGGACGTCCCGCTCGGGACCAGCGACCTGCGCGTCGTCGCCTACGACGACCTGACCGTCACCGTCGCGATGCTCACCGCAGGCGGCGCCGAGACCGGCCGGCTGGTCATCACCCGTGGCTCGCCGTTCGTCCACTACACCGCGACGACCGCGCAGGACCTCACGATCGGGCCGCAGCCGCTGGACGCCGACGGGACGGTCCTGATCCGGGACGGCCGCTACGGCGTCGTCACCGACGGCGAGCTGACCGGCTCCGCGCTGAGCCTGCCGGCCGGCGGATCGGCGACGTTCTACGCGGTCCCGCCGGACGGCGACCCGGCGGTGTTCGCCGACGCCGCGCGCGTCCCGGTGACCGGCGGAACGGTGACCGAGGACGTCGCGGGCGACACGGTCCGCTCCACCCTGACCTACCGCACCGAGGGCGGCGACACCATCGCGGGACCGATGCCGGGTGCGGCCGCCGGATGCGATCCGGTCGGCCGGTTCGCCACCGTCCACGGGCCGATGCCGGTGTGCCGCACCTCGACGCTCACCGTCGCCGATCCGGTGCTGGCGCCGTCCGGCGCGCTGGACCTGTCCGGCGTCGACGACGCCGGTCGCGCCGAGCTCGCCACTCTCGTCGAACGCGACGTCGCCGAGCTGACGCTGGACGCCGCCGACACCTACTTCGGCGGGAAGCAGCTGGTCCGGGCGGCGACGCTGATGCGGCTGACGTCCGACCTGGGCATGGAGCCGACCGCCCAGCGGGTGCGCGACCAGCTCGTCCCGCTGCTGGAACGGTGGGCCGATCCCGCCGGGTGCGCCGGGCGGAGCACGCACTGCTTCGTCTACGACCCGGCGGTCCGCGGCATGGTCGGGCTGGAGACCTCGTTCGGCTCCGAGGAGTTCAACGACCACCAGTTCCACTACGGCTACTTCCTCTACGCCGCCGCACTGGTCGGCCGGGACGATCCGGCGCTCGTCGACCGCATCGGCCCGGTGATCGACCTGCTGGCCGCCGACGTCGGCAGCCCGGAGCGGACACCCCTGTTCCCCGAGTACCGGGCCTTCGACGCGTTCGCCGGGCACTCCTGGGCGTCCGGGTTCAGCCCGTTCGGGGACGGCAACAACCAGGAGTCCAGCTCCGAGTCGGTCTCCGCGTACAACGGTCTGGCGCTGTGGGCGGAGCTGCGCGGGAACACCGCGCAGCGCGACCGGGCGGTGGCGATGCTGTCCCGCGAGGCCGCGTCGGCGATGCGGTACTGGGTGGAACCGGACCTCTCGCCGTTCCCCGGGTTCGCGCACGGCGTGATCGGCATCAACTGGGGCGGCAAGCGGGACCATGCGACGTGGTTCTCCGCCGAGCCGTCGGCGATCCTGGCGATCCAGCTGATCCCGATGTCGCCGGTCGCGGAGTATCTGCGCGGCGATCCGGAGCGGATCAGGCAGAACGTCGCCGCCGCGACGCCGGCCGGCTTCGACGTCCCCTACGCCGACTCGATCCTGATGTACCTCGCGCTGGCCGACCCGGACGGGGCGGCCACGGCGGCACGGGCGCTGCCGGACGAGCGGATCGACGACGGCAACTCACGTTCGTACCTGACGGCCTGGATCCTGGCGCAGCGTGAGCCCGGGAACGCTGACTCCGGGACCGCTGGGCCGTCCGGGTGATCCTGGCCGGAGTTGTCCACAGGGGACGAAAACGGGGCCGTTCCTGTCAGGGGCACCCGGCATGCTCGACCACATGTTCGACAGCGGCACCTCCACCAGCAGGAACACCACACTCCCGGTCGCGGATCCCGGCTCCCGCGCCCGCCGGGGCGCCCGGCGGTCCGGCCCGCCCGGCGCCGCCCGTGCCACGGCGGCGCCGACACCCGCACGATGGACCAGCGCCGCGCCGACGCGCTCACCGATCTGGTCCTGCATCCCACCGGGCACGTCAGCGAGGGTTCGGCGGCCGTCGCCGGCGCCCACGGCGCAGCACCCGCACAGCCGTCTCCCAGCGCCGACGGTCGGCGCGACCGTCCGGCCGGCCGGACGGCTCTCGCCGTCGACGACGACTCCGGCGGATGCCCGGCCACGCCGGCTGGCGCACCCGGCGTCCAGGCGGGTCCGGCCGGGACGCGCGATGTCGCCCCCACTCCGGCCGGGGTACCCGGCGCCGCACCCAACCCGGCCGAGGCACCCGGCGCCGCACCCAACCCGGCCGGAGTACCCGGCGTCTCGCCCACCCCGGCCGGCATCCGACAGCCGCCGCCCCCGCGATCTCGGTGCGGATCAACGTGACCGTGCCGCTCGACACCCTGCTCGGTGCCGACGAGGATCCCGCCGAGCTCGCCGGTCACGGCCCGATCCCGGCTGCGGATGCCCGCGCGCTGGCCTTCGCGGCCGGGAGCGTCTGGTACCGGCTGATCACCGATCCGGTCAGCGGCCGCGTCCTGCACCGCGACACCACCCGGTACCGGCCCGATGCGGCGCTGACCGAGCTGGTGCGGGCGCGGCATCCCACGTGCACCCATCCGGGGTGCCAGGTCCCTGCGCATCGCTGCGATCTCGACCATGTCGTCCCGCACGATCCGGACCGCGACTCCGGTCCGACCAGTGCCGACAACCTGCATCCGCTGTGCCGCAGCCACCACCGGCTCAAGCACAGTCCCGGATGGCAGGTGCGCCTGCTCCCGGACGGCAGCACCCGGTGGACCGCCCCGTCCGGGCACGTGCACGTCGCCGATCCGTCTCCGGTCGGGCCGGTCGGGCCGGTCGGGCCCACCGGGGCCGCACGGCGCGGACCGGGGGTACTCGCGCTGTTGCGTGACCCGGGGCTCGCCGACCGGCTCGCCACCGGTACCGCCGAGCCACCGTTCTGATGTGGCGCGACACGGATCCGGCGCCGGCGACGGTCGCCCCACCGGCTCCGGACGGGGCGGTGGCGCGTACCCGCGGCCACATGGTCGGGCGGTCAGCCGCCGTAGGGCACCGTCAGGATCTCCATCAGGTGACCCGACGGGTCCTCGAAGTAGACGCCCCGGCCACCGTCGTCGGTGTTGACCTCGCCGGGCCGGGACCGACCCGGATCGGCCCAGTACGCGCCGCCCCGCTCCCGGATCCGGGCGAACGCGGAGTCGAACTCGGCGTCCGAGAGCAGGAACGCGTAGTGCTGCGACGCGATCTCCGCGCCCGCTGCGGCGTCGAGATAGTCGAGGCTCACCCCGTTCGCGGTCTCGACGACCTGGAACGGCCCGAACGGCTGCGGCTCGGCGAGCCCGAGGATCCCGGCCAGGTACGCGGCCCCGGCACGCTTGTCCCGGGAGTGGACGATGGTGTGGTTCAGATCTGCCATGCACACCACGGTGCGACCTCGACCTCGGTCGAGGTCAACCCCCGGCTCAGGATCGGCTGCCGTGCAGCCCGACCTCGGGCGGACGCCCCGCGCCGCGCGGGCTCGGCACCCCGCGGAACCCGTAGGGCGCGGGATCACGGCCCGGCTGCACGAACCAGCACTCCCCCGGCTCGCCGCGGTCCAGGACCTGCTCGACGGCCGCGGCGACGTCGTCGGCCGACAGCATCGGGAAGTCCCCGAACTGCTCCCGCACCTCGGCCAGCAACGGGGTGTCCGCGAAGCCGGGACAGACCGCGTTCACCCGGATCCCGTGCGCCAGCAGGGGATCCGCGGCAGACCGTACGTACCCGACGACCGCGTGCTTGGTCGCCGCGTACAGCGCGTCACCCGGCAGCGGAACCAGCCCGGCCAGCGACGCGGTCGCCACGATGTTCCCGCCACCGGCGCGGCGCAGCGCCGGGACGGCGGCGGCCAGCCCGAACACGACGTGATCGAGGTTGACGCCGACGATCCGCCGGTACTCCACCACGTCCAGGTCCTCGACGCCCGACTGACGAGCGGTGATCCCGGCGTTGAGCAGTACCACGTCGAGCCGGCCGAACCGCTCCTCCACCTCCGCGACCGCCGCGGGCATCGCCCCGGGATCGGTGACGTCGGCCTGCACGGCGAGCCCGCCCGACCGGCCCGCCACGGCGACGGCGCCGTCCCCGTCGAGATCCACCACCGCGACCTGCCCACCTGCCCCCACCAGCCGGTCCACGGCCGCCGCACCGATGCCCGATGCGCCGCCGGTGACCAGGGCGACCCTGCCCGAGAGATCCATGCCGGTCACCCTGCCCGATCCGGGCGCCGCGAGGAAAGCCGGACGGGCCGGGTACGGCCGGCCGTACGAACCGCGCCGCACGGCACCGTCCGCAAGAGCACTGCCGGTCCGTCACCGCCCGTCCAGCACAGCCCGTCCGTCCGTCCCAAACCCTCCGGCACCGCCCGCCCGTCACGCCGTCCGGAGGAAGCGGTCCAGCACCCGGGTCCCGAACGTCAGCGCGTCCACCGGGACCCGCTCGTCGATGCCGTGGAACAGCGAGGCGAAGTCCAGCTCAGGGGGCAGCCGCAGCGGCGCGAAGCCGTAGCACTTCATCCCGAGCGCCGAGAACGCCTTCGCGTCGGTCCCGCCGGACAGCATGTAGGGCACGATCTCGGCCGTCGGGTCCTCGGTCCGCAACGCGGCCTGCATGGCGTCGGTGAGCGGCCCCTCGAACGGCGTCTCCACCGCCGGCAGGTCGGTGACCCACTCCCGCTCGACGTCGGGCCCGAGCAGCTCGTCGACCTCGGCGAGGAACGCCTCCTCGCGGCCGGGCAGCACCCGGCAGTCGACGACCGCCTCCGCCGTCGAGGGGATGACGTTCGCCTTGTACCCGGCGTTGAGCATCGTCGGGTTCGCGGTGTCCCGGACGGTGGCGCCGATGATGCGGGAGATCGGGCCGAGCTTCGCCAGTGCGCCCTCGAGATCGTCCTCCGGGTACTCGACGCCGGTGAATTCGGTCATCCGGTCCAGGAACGCCCGCACCGTGGGCGTCACGACCAGCGGGAACGTGTGGTTGCCGAGCCGCGCGACGGCCTCGGCGAGGATCGTGACGGCGTTGTCGTCGTGCAGGAAGGAGCCGTGGCCGGGCTTGCCCTTCGCCCGCAGCCGCATCCAGGCGATGCCCTTCTCGGCGGTCTCGATGAGGTAGGCCCGCTGGTCCTCGCCGAGGGTCAGCGAGAAGCCGCCGACCTCGCCGACCGCCTCGGTGCAGCCCTCGAACAGGTCGGGCCGGTTCTCCACAAGCCACTGGGCGCCCCACTTGCCGCCGGCCTCCTCGTCGGCGACGAACGCCCACACGATGTCCCGCGGCGGGACGACACCCTCACGCTTGAAGCGGCGGGCCACCGCCAGCATCATCGCGTCCATGTCCTTCATGTCGACGGCACCGCGGCCCCACACGTAGCCGTCCTGCACCGCACCGGAGAACGGGTGCACCGACCACTCGCTCGCGTCCGCCGGGACGACATCGAGATGGCCGTGCATCAGTAGCGCACCCCGGGACCGGTCGGCCCCGGCGAGCCGCGCGATCACGTTCATCCGTTTCGGCATGCCGGACTGGACGATCTCGACCTCGTAGCCGGCCTCGGTCAGCTTGGCCGCGACGTAGTCGGCGGCCTCCGCCTCCCCGGCGAGAGTCTCCGGATCGGCGGTGTTGGTCGTGTCGATCCGGATCAGCTCCGAACAGAGCTGGACGACCTCCGCCTCGGCGCTGGCCGCCTCGCTGGTGGGTGTGTCGTTCGGGTCGCCGGTCATGGGCGTCTTCCTACCACCGGCGTTCCGGACGACCCGGCCGCAACCCCTCCGGGACGCTCGGTTATGCTTCTCCGGCACGCGATCGAGAGATCGTGGCGTCCGAGTGGCGGAATGGCAGACGCGCTAGCTTGAGGTGCTAGTCCCCGTATTAGGGGGTGGGGGTTCAAGTCCCCCCTCGGACACAGACCTAACCCCACGAGTGCGCGCTGATCTCGATCGCGGCGCGCACCGTGCGGAGTTCAGGTGCGTACGTCAACCGCAGGCCGAGCTGGCGGTGGACAGCTGCACGGTCGTCAGTAGCGGCTCGGCCGAGGACGGCGCGCACATCACCGAGCGCTTCAACCAGCTTGTGGATGTCAGCTTCGTTCATCGGGTCGTGCTGGGTTCGGGTGCGGTTACGAACTCGCGCGAGCGCGGCCGCCCGGTGCGCCTGCACCTCGGCGGTCCAGATCGCGACCAACGCAGGATCGGTACCGGCTTCCAGCGCGGCGCGGTATCGGGCGAGCTTCGCGTCGCACTCGGCGGCAACTCGTGCGGCGTCGTTGGCGGCGGGGTCTGACCTCGCATCGGGCTGGGAGCGCACCATCGCCGTCACCGTCCGCTCGATCTGGTCCGGCTCGAAGAGCCCGGCCAGCCATCCGTCCAGCGCGGGCAGGACGTCGTCCTCCGCGACATAGACGTTTCCTGGGTGTTCCACAGTGTTCGCCAGGGCGTACTCACGTGGATAGCGACAGCGGTAGTAGGGCCGGTTGTGATTCCACTGTCCCTGCATCCGACGGTCGCAGACCCCACAGTGCAGGAGACCCCGAAGGACGTAGGGCCGCCGGACCCGTTCGCGCGTCCGAGACTTGGCGCGCCCGCCTCCGGCGAGCATGTCCTGCGCGTTCTGGAAGTCGTCGATGCCGATCAGCGGCTCGTGCACGACGCCCGAGGACCACACCCACGCGTCCCGGTCGTTCCACCGAAGCCGGGGCTCGTGGCCGAGTGCGACGTCATCCACGTCGATGAGCACCTCGTCCATACGCTGCTTGTTCCAGACCTGGCGGCCGGTGTAGCGCGCGTTGCCGAGAACTACCCGGATCGCCCCCTTCGACCCGGCGGCGCCCGAGCGGTGCCGGTTGCGCGCGGGGTCGTGCGCGGACGGGCAGAGGATTCCGTCCCTGGTTAGCCCTTCGGCGATCGTGAAGATCCCGAGGCCGTCGAGGTACTCGGCGAAGATCCGTTTGACGACCGGCCCAGCCGCCGGGTCCGGCTCGAGGACGCGGAGCCGCCGACCGTCGGCGGCCTTCGCCGGGTTCGGATGCGGTCCGGCATCTGCCAGCCGGTAGCCGTAGGGCGGTCTTCCGCCGAGGAACCGGCCCTCGACATCGGCTGACGGGGGTCACTTCAGGCATCCACCGTGGCGCTCGCGTGTGGCCGGGCCGTGGTCGCGGTGATCACCGGGGCGGCGTCGAGGACATCAGCAGTGGCGAGAACGGTGTTGAGCTCGGCGAGTGAGCCCAGGTTCGGGAACGGGACCATGAGCTGCGGAACGCGGGCCCGTCACCGCTCGGGACCGAGCCCCGTTGTCCTCGACGGTCAGCATTCGGTCGTGAAGCCAGCCCTCGCAGCTACCGTCCTCGAACCGCCGACGAGCGCTCAACCAGCAGCGGTGCGACCGCCGATGTCGATCCCGACACCGCCGAGCGCTCCGGCGGCGAGTTGCTCCAGAAGCCCGACGAGGCGTGCTCTCGGAATGCTGTCCCTGATGTAGGCGGTCCCGTTCAGCATCGACAGCACCACTTTGACCACTGCGCGGACGTCGGGCTCGGCCAGGTCCGCGCGTTCCGCCGAGATGGCTGCGCACCAGACGCCTTCGTACTCGCGCTGGCGGCGCCGCAGCTGTCGCAGCTCGCGGACCGGGAGCTCCCGCTGCTCACGCAGGTAGACCGCCAGCAGTGCTCTCTCGGTCGCTGCGAACTCGACGTGGAACTCGACGAGCCGGGCGGTTGCGGCTGAACCGACACCAGCGGACCCGACGATGGCCCGGGATCCGTCGAGGAGGTGGTCCATCGCCGCATCACACAGCGTCGTCAGCAACTCGACCTTGCTGCCGAAATGGCGATACACGCCCGGACCCGAGATACCGACGGCACGGCCGATGTCGTCGGTGCTGACCGCGTGGTAACCCCTGGCCGCGAACAGATCGGCCGCGGCCTGGAGCAACGCGGACTTCCGCTGCGACCGGGTGCCGTCGTTCGCAATCACGACGGCCATGCCCATGCATCCACGTGTGCCCCCTGGGTCCAGATCCCGCATCGCCAGCCGTCCGCACGTTAGCCGTCGCTAACTTCGTACGCCAGTCGCCGGGACCGCAACGGAGCCGTCCCGGGGTCACACCTAGTTCGACAGCCAGCGCTCCGGCGGTAGGACGGGCTGGTCCAAGCGGCCCTTGGCGGCCAGCACGCGCTCGAACTGCTGCAGATGACGAGTCATCGCCTTCGCCGCGCGATCGGCGTCACCTGCCGACACTGCCTGCGCGATGCTGCGGTGCGCCCGGCGGGTTTCCTCCATGTCACGGGCGGAGAGCTGCTCTCCCGGAACGTGCCAGGTCAGCTCCTGCCCGAACGCCGCGATGACCACCCGGATGATCTCGTTGTTGCTGCACACCCCGAGCGCCTCGTGGAACTCGACCGACGGCTCCCACGAACCGTTGGGCGACGATCCTTCGTCGGCGAGCGCGAGCAGCCACGCACGCTGCTCCTCGGAAGCCGTTCGCGCGGCGGCAGCCGCCGCCGCGGGTTCGACGAGCTGGCGGAACTCGGAGAACGCCCGCATCGTCGTACCGGAGATCGTCAGCAGGAGAGCGAGCGAGCGGGTGACCTGGCTCAGGTCGGGCTCGGCGACCCTGATGCCGCCGTGCGGCCCGCGCCGGATCTCGATCAGACCGTCGGACTCGAGGAGTCGCAACGCCTCACGCACGGTCCCCCGGCTGAACCCCGTCTCCGCGATGAGGGTGGCCTCGGACCGCAGGGGCTCGCCCGGCCGCATCTGGTTGCCGAGGATCTGCGCGCGCAGCCGATCTGCCAGGACGTCGGACGCCTTGGGCAGCCTCGGCTGTCGGCGACCGTACATCGGGGCCTCGCTCGCAACACCTCTGGTGCCCGATGAATCAACGCCGTCCACGCCTGCCTCCGTCCTGCCGTTCGAGGGGACAGGACCACAGCAGTAGGAACACAACGTCCATCCTGTACCCGGCAACAGCCTAAGGAGTCGCCTCCTCGGTTGCGCGACGGACCTAGTTGAGGCCGATTCCCGCCGCCTCCAACTTGCGGTAGAGCGTCGAGCGGGAGATTCCCAGCAGCGACGCCGCGGCCTTCTTGTTGCCGGCCGCCTCGCTCAGCGCGTCCATGATCGCGCTGAGCTCGGCCTGCTCGAACCTGCTCATGCGGCGGCGGTAGGCCCGGGCGCGCAGCTCGTCGGGAAGGTCACCGAGGTGCACCTCGCTCCCCCGCGTGACGGTCAGCGCCTGGTCGACCGCGCTGCGCAGGTCGCGTGTGTTGCCCGGCCACGGCGTCCGCATGAGAAGCGAGACGACCTCGGGTGCCAGCCGCCGGGGCGCGGCGAACGATCGGACCAGTGCCGGGATGTCGTTCGTCCGGTTGCGCAGTGGCGGCAGCGCGACCGCAGCGCACCGCTGATCATCGTGGCCGGCCGTCATCGGGACAGGCTGCGTGCCGGCGGTCGCCAGGCAGCGCCATCCGTGCGCGCGGGCACCGTGCAACATCGACGTGACGGTTCGCAGCGCTGCGGGCGAGACCCCGTCGGCGTGCCTCACGACGACGGTGCCCGGCTCGCCGACGAGAACCGACCGCAGACTCGACATCCAGGCCGACGGGCCGTCCACCGTCATCGATTCGGCATCGCGCACGAGCAGCGGACCGTCGCCACCCAGGTGCCGATGAACCGCTTCGGCCACCGCCGTCTTCCCCACACCCGGTTCGCCGGACACGACGACGACCCGGTCGCGCGCGCGTGCGGCGATCGCGTGACACGCTCGCAGCCACGCCGGGTCGGTCCCGACGAGGCCGGGAAGTGAGGACGGCCGGCTCAGGCCGGCGCCGGTGGAACCCGACTCGGTGCGCGCCTCCCGGATCTCGACGATCGCGCCGATCTCGTCGCCGCCGTCGCACATCGATTCACCGTGCATCACGACCATTCGACCGTCCGGCAGCTCCACCTCCGCCTCGGAGACGTCGGGCGACCGCAGCAGCCGGGAGACCTGCTCCCATACCAATGACTGCTCGGCACCGTCGAGAAGCTGGGCCGCACGAGGTGAGCTGATCAGCAGTCGCTCGCTGATCACGAAGAAGTCGTGACGAACGCGTCGCGAGGCCGCCACGAACCGGTCGAGCAGCGCCCGTTCCGCCCCCGACTGCTGCGCCCACAGCCGTTGTTCGATCTGCTCCGCGGTCTGCTCGGCGATGTACTCCACGAGCACGTTGTCGTGGTCGGCCGCGCAGGTGACGTCGAGCAGGCCGTGCAACCGCCGGTCCACGCTTCGGATCGGGACGCCGACACAGGTGAACTCGTGAAGATCCTCCGCGTAGTGCTCGTGGCCGTCGACCCGGACCGTCCGGCCGAGTTCGAGCGCGGTGCCGACCCCGTTGGTGCCGACCTCGCCCTCCGCGAAGACGAAGCCCTCGGCCGCCGACACGGCGTCGAGGCGGCCGAGCAGGTGTGTGTTCGACGACGTGCGGTCGAGGATGCGCGCGGAGGCGTCGGTGAGCAGGAAGGAGATGCCGAGGTCCCCGAGCCGCTCGTTGACGTGGTCGAGCACGGGGCGGGCTGCACGCACCAGGGGTGCCTCGTGATCGAAGTCAGGGGCGTAGCGTGGCCTCATGGTGTCCACCGGCACGTGGAGGTAGGAACAACGACGCCAGGACACGGCGATCTCCGGACGTGTCGTGCACGGGGCGCGGCCCTCGAGGAATGCCTCCCGCTCATGGGCCACCGCGTGCTGAAGGATCGTCATCGATCACTCTCCGCGTCCATCGGGCGTCCAGTGGGGCGTCCGTCGCCGGTACTGCACGGAAAGATTATACCGATTGATGCCGGAATCCGTGTCCCCTTCTGGGACACGGATTCCGGCAGACGATCATTCGAAGCAGTTCGGTGCGTGTTTGAACTCCGCCCAGTCCTCGGGATCGTGACTGATCCAGATGGTGGCGTCGGCGGAGTCCCGGAGCAGGTTGAGCCGCCGGATGGAGCGCAGCGACGCTACCGTGTCGGCGTCGTGGGGCATCGGCGCGATCGTGGTGAGCGCGTCGCGCAGGTGCACCGTGTCACCGGTGAGGATGAAGTTGCGGCCCGGGAGTCGGACCAGCAGGCTCAGCTCGCCCGGCGTGTGCCCCGGGGTGAACAGGATGACCAGGCTGCCGTCGCCGAACACGTCGTGGTCGACCCCGGGTACCTCGAACACGTTGCGGCCCCGCAGTGGCTCCAGGTCGGCCTGCCGGAAGAAGCCCGCACCCGCCGGGTCCGGCCAGAAGCCGAACCGCATGTCACCCTCGCCGACGTAGTAGCGCGCGTCGGGGAAGAGGTAAAGCCCCCCTGTGTGGTCGAAGTGCGTGTGCGAGGCGATCACGTACTTGATGTCGGTGAGCTTGTAGCCCAGCGCCTTGAGCTGCGCATCCACCGTCTGTTCCGGCAGGAACCGCAGGCCGAGATGCTCGGCAAGAGGCCCGTAGACCCCCTCGGGATCGGTGGCGGCGGCCGGGACCAGCCCGGTGTCGAACAGGACCAGGCCCTTGGGGTGCTCGATCAGGTAGGCGGGCATCGGGATGGTGCACTCGCCGCTCGCCCCGAGCAGCAGCAGCGACTTGTCGACGGTGAGGGTGGGCGAGTCGAGCGCCCACATCCGCTTGGCCGTTCCGGGTGTTGCCATCGGTCGTCTCCTTGCGGTGGTCAGGCGCTGACAGGGACGCGGGGCTGCACGTCGAGATCGACGCTGCTCGGCTCGCGCTCGATACGGCCGCACTCGCGGTGCAGGACGGGCATGATCTCCTCGGCGAAGTACTGCATCTGCGCCTCGATCTCCTCACCCTGGAAGCCGGCGGACTCGAACCAGGTGTGGAACATGAAGTCGTCGTAGCCGCACTGCTCCTTGACCTCCATGATCGAGTCGATCACGTACTGCTTGGAGCCGTGGATCGCGACCTTCTTGTCCCGCAGCAGCTCCGCGGTCACCTTCATGTTCAGGTCGTAGAAGGGCTCGTCGGCCTCGGCCAGCACCGCGGCGAACCCGAACGGGCCGTAGTAGTCCCACTGCAGCTCCAGCGCGCGGCCGGCCCGGTCCATGTCACCGAGCCCCTTGTCCACGCAGTGGATGTAGCGGCAGGTCACCACGCCGCGGCGGCGCTCGGCGTCCCAGCCGCGCTTGAACTCGCCGCGATCCTGGCGGTCGGGCCAACCGGCCCGCTCGGCCTCCTCGTGGTAGAGGTCGATGTTCTGCTTGAGCCGGGAGTTGGGCTCGACGATGAAGTACCCGTTGATGCCCCGCTCGGCGGCGAACCGGATGGACCGGGGGCTGGTCAGCGGCTCCCACATCTGCGGGTAGGGCTTCTGCAGCGGCTGCGGGTAGACCGGGATCTCCAGCAGCTTGGTGGTGGTGGCCTGCACCGGGTTGCCGGCGGAGTACATGTCCGGTGCCCCGAGCTTGAGCACCTGCTCCAGCGTGCGACCCATGCCCTCCTGGCTGAAGTAGGCGTGGGTCTGCTTGTGACCCCACTTGGTGTAGGACGGCGGGATCGACATGAACTCGCCGTGGTGCGACATCGAGTCCTGGGTCCAGGCCTTGATGATGATGTCGTAGGCCTCCTCGAAGTAGGCCCGGTTGCGCTCCTGGTCCTGGATCGTGGAGCCGTAGGCCCAGCCGAACACCTCGTTCTCCCGCGGCTGGTAGCCGCGACCGATCCCGAACTCCAACCGGCCCCCGCTGATCACGTCCAGCATCGCGGCCTGCTCGGCGATCCGGATCGGGTGGTGCCAGGTGACGATGTTGGCGGCCTGGCCGAGTCGGATGTTCTTCGTCCGCGACGCGATGGCCGCCTCGGCGAGCAACGGGTTCGGGCTGAGCTCCGCACCCTCGGGCTGGAAGTGGTGCTCGGTCTGGAACCAGTAGTCGAAGCCGAGCTGGTCGGCGAGGATGCCCTGGCGCACCTGGTTGACGATGGTGTGCTGGGCCGAGATGTGTGTCGCGGGCAGGTCACCGTCGTTGACGGCCACCGTGTCCCCGTTGTACTGGACGTGCTTGACAGGAAGGTCCGAGGCTCCGTTGTGGAACACCCCGATCTCGATCGCCACCGCTGTTCTCCGTTCCCCGGCCGAAGCCGATCATTGGTCGTGCACTGGTGGACCGCGCGCCTGAACGCCCGGTCGGGTCACTGCGTCGAGTAGCCGCCGTCGATCACGAGCTCGGAGCCCGTGACGTAGGACGCCTCGTCGGAAGCCAGGAAGAGCACCCCGTAGGAGATCTCCTCGGGCCGCGCCATCCGCTGCAGCGGCGTCGCCCCGACGATGATCGGGATGACCTCGGCCGGTACGTCGTCGGACACCATCGGGGTGTCGACGATCCCGGGATGCACCGAGTTGACGCGGATGCCCGCACCGGCGAACTCGATGGCCGCGGTCTTGGTGAGCAGCCGGACGGCACCCTTGGTGGCCTGGTACGCGGTGGCCCCGCCGCTGCCGATGAGGCCGTAGATGGAGGAGGTGTTGATGATGGAACCGCCGCCCGCCCGGCGCATCGCCTCGGCCGCGGCCTTCATCCCGAGCCAGACACCGGTCTGGTTGGTCGCGATGATCCGGTCCCAGCTCTCGCGGGTGGTCGCCTCGACGCCGGTCATGTCGAGGACCCCGGCGTTGTTGACCAGGATGTCGAGGCGGCCGAAGCGCTCCTCGGCCAGTGCCACCGCGGCGTCCCAGCCGTACTCGTCGCGGACGTCGAACACGTGCGCGACGACGTCGTGACCCTTCGCGGTGAGCGTCTCCGCCACGGCCGCGAGCTCGTCGGCGAGGATGTCGCCGATCACGAGTCGCGCTCCCTCGGAGGCGAGCAGCGCCGCGTGCGCGGCACCCTGACCCCGTGCCGCGCCGCTGATGAGCGCCACCTTGCCGGCGAGCCTGTCACCCATGTCGTTCTCCTCCGGTAGTCGGTCCGGTCGGCGGGCCGCGCTCACGCGGTGCCGGCGGGGCCCGCCGCGGCCGGTGCCGCGTGGGTGTGTCCGTGCCCTGTCCCGTGGGCGTGCCCGTGGTCGTGGGACACCGGGTCGGCCACGGGCCCGGGGGTCTCCTTCAGGGAGCGCTCCTGGCGTTCGAGCTCCCGCTCGAGGCTGCGGTTGTCCCCCCTGGCCCTGGCGACCCACGTGCGCGCGGCGTCGGGCGCCATGTGGCAGAGCCCGGGCACGTCGCGGTTGTCCAGGCACAGCGCACGGTCGGACGCGGCCGGCCTGCGCTCGCTCGGCGGTGCCGCCCGGCCGGAGAGCCCGACCGCGGAGAACCGGCGCCTGGCGGGTGCCCGGCAGGCCGGGCACTGCATCGTGGGTGGCGCGGGGTTGGACACGAAGTGTTCGCTGACGCCGTCGCAGGCCGCGCACCGGTAGTCGACGATGATCATCGGGACGCCTCCGCTCGGTACCGCCTGCGGGCGTCGGCCTCGCCGAACCTGGCCCGCAGGACCTTCTTGTCGAACTTGCCCACGCCGGTCTTCGGGATGGCGTCGACGAACAGGAACTCCTCGGGGATCCACCAGCGGGCGAAGTGCTCCAGCAGGTAGGCCGTGAGGTCCTCGGGGGTGACGGGCGAGCGCGTGACGACGCAGGCCAGCGGGCGTTCCAGCCACTTGTCGTGGGGCACCGCCACGACCGAGGCCTCGGCCACAGCCGGATGTGCCATCAGGGAGTTCTCCAGCTCCACCGAGGAGATCCACTCCCCGCCGCTCTTGATCAGGTCCTTGGACCGGTCGGTCAGCTGCACGTAGCCGTCCGGGTCGATCACGCCGACGTCACCGGTCCTGAACCAGCCCTGCGCGTCGTAGCTGGCCGGGCTGCGCGGGTCGTCGTAGTAGGCGCTGGCCATCCACGGCGACCGCAGGTGGTACTCGCCGACGGCCTTGCCGTCCCACGGCAGGTCCTCGCCGCCCTCGTCGACGAGCCTGACCTCGCACAGCGGCAAGGGCAGACCCTGCTTGCCGCGGACGTCGTAGACCTCGTCCTCGGCGACGTGCTCGTGCTTGCTCTTCAACGCCGTGAAGGTGACCAGCGGCGAGGCCTCGGTCATCCCCCAGCCCTGCGGCACCACGATGCCGTGGGTGTCGGCGAACCACTTCATCAGACCGCGCGGCGGGGCCTGACCGCCCAGCCAGAGGACCTCGAGCGAGGAGACGTCGTAGTGCGGGTCGTCGCGCTCGAGCAGGTCGCGAATCATCACGCCGATGGTCACCGCGCCGACGGCATGGGTGACCTGGTGCCGCTCGATCAGCTCGAGGTAGTGCCTCGGCTCGGGGTGCGGACCGGGCAGCACCAGCGTCGCGCCCTGCAGCGCCGCGGCGAAGGGTACGCCCCAGCTGTTGGCGTGGAACATCGGGCTGATGGCGAGGAAGATCGCCTCCTCGCGCATCCCGATCGAGCCGTGCAGGCACAGGGCCAGGGTGTGCAGCACCACGCTCCGGTGGCTGTAGAGGACGCCCTTGGGGTCTCCGGTCGTGCCCGACGTGTAGCACATCGCGGACGCGGTGGTCTCGGGGAAGTCGGGGAACTCCAGCTTCCCGTCCTGTGCGGCGAGCAGCTCCTCGTAGGAGTGGACCGGGCTCAGCGTGGTCTCGGGCACCTCGTCGGCGAGCACCACGTAGGCCTGCACACCGGGCAGGTCCGGGGCGAGCCGCTCGACCAGCGGGATCTGGTCGGGGTCGATCAGCAGCACCCGGTCGCCACCGTGGTTGATGATGTAGGCGATCTGCTCGTCGAACAGCCGCAGGTTCACGGTGTGCAGGACGGCGCCCATGCACGGCACGCCGAAGTAGGCCTCGTAGTGGCGGTGGGTGTTCCACGCCAACGTCCCGACCCGATCGCCGGGCTGCACGCCCAGCGCGGTCAACGCCTGGGCGAGCTTGCGCGCCCGCACCGCGTACTCGGCGTAGGTGTAGCTGAGGTCCTCGCCGTCACCGGTCCGGGAGATGATGCGCTTGTCGCCGAACACCCGTTCAGCGCGCCAGAGCAGCTGCTTCATCAGCAGAGGCCGATCCATGATCAGGCCGTCCATACCCACCTCCGAGCTCGAACCATCCGCGGGTCGACGCTAGCCACCGGAGGAGGAAGTGGCGTGTGTCACTTCGTGACACGCGCCTGTGGCTCGACGCTCGGACCAGCGATCCCGGGGTTCGATCGACCTGCGTCGGTCTGCGGTGAGCATCGATGTGCCTCGTTGTGCAGCACACACCCCCGGCGCGGACGAGCGCGACGAGGCGCGGAACGGGCGGGCAGGCCGAATCAGATGTCGCCCACTGCAGCAGCAGACCGTTCCCGCTCCGATCAGGGTCCACGATCTCGCACAGAACCGTGCATGCGGCGATTGGATGCGCCGACGAGCGTCGGGAGGAACCGGACGACACCCGCTCGGTGGGCGGTCACCTGGTTCTCCATCTTCATCGCCTCGACGACGGCGATCAGGTCGCCCTTCCCGACCTTCTGCTCCTCGTCCGACCGCCATTCGGACGAGGTTTCCCTGCATCGGCACGATGACAGCGTCGCTGACGATCTCGTCGGCGGCTGCTCGCTGCAACGCGGCGGACTGCCGCCGGACAGTCCGGCCCACTCGGACGGGTGAGCACGTCTCCGGTGGGCTCGGGTTCTCCGACGAGGTGCTCGATGACAGCGTGCCGTTCTGGCCGCGAAGGTACTCGACGGTGCCTGCGCCGACGTAACCCGCGGCGCGGCAGATCCGCTCGGCCGAGGTCCGGACGGCCTCGTCCTGCTCGAGGGTGAGGAGGGGCGCGCGAGCTTCCTCGATCAGCTTCTGGTTGCGCGTTGCAGCGAGCAGTCACGCAGCCCACCACCAGGACGGCCCCTTGGGGAATCGGCGAGTACCTGCGCCTCGACGTGGCGAGCACGGTCGAGGAAGCGCTCGACGAAGCACTCGCCGCGGCCGAGTGCGGCGGCTGCTTCGCGGGTGGCGGCGGCGAAGGCCTCAGGGACCTCCGCCTTTTGGCGGACGATCTCGAGCCCGCGCCCTCCGCCGCCGAACGCAGCCTTGACGACGGGTGGGTAGCCGTACTGGCGACCGAACTCGATCACCTCGGTGGCACGGCATCGACGCCGGCTGTCAGCGCCGCGCCCACGAGGGCGTCCGTGTCGAGATAGGTGGACGCGGCGTCGGTAACGGCAAGGGCGATGGCATCGTCCGCCTCGCGGACGTGCCGCATCACGGTCGGAACACCTCGTGTGAGGCCTCGACCTGGGTGGGATGCAGGCAGATCTTGCCGTCGTAGCCGAGGTCCCGGGCCTGGACGGCGTCGGATCGGAAGTTCTCGAGGTCCCGCACCGCGACGACCGCGTGTCGATCGAGGCCACGCCGGACAGACGCGCGGCCAGGGCCACCCGGCTGCGCGCGTAGAGCACCTCGGTGCCCGCTCGGCTGCGGTCGGCGATCAGGCCCTCAACGCCGAAGTAGACGGCGTCCGGGCGGTCCGCGGCGTCGGCCGTGAGCAGTGTCCGGACATCGACGACCCCGAGGGCACTCTCGATACCCTCGACGACCCGGGTTTCGGCCGGCAGCGCCGCGCGGACCTGCCGGAGCTGCTCGACCCGCTCGTACT
This sequence comes from Pseudonocardia sp. DxW, assembly GCF_058448985.1. Lineage (NCBI taxonomy): Bacteria > Bacillati > Actinomycetota > Actinomycetes > Pseudonocardiales > Pseudonocardiaceae > Pseudonocardia > Pseudonocardia sp. DxW. The sequence goes on from NZ_JBZFLK010000010.1 coordinate 143,205, forward strand.
GGGGCAACACCACCCCGTCGACAGCGGGAAGGGCGCGACGACACCGGGACGGCAACGGGCGACCTTCGCCATCATCTCCGGCCGTCCACCCGGGACGAACATCAGGCTCCGGATGACCACCACATCCGGCGTCACGGGGAAGCCGCGAAGACCTCGGCGTCGCGGGCCGTTCCCCTCGTCACGAGGCACCTCCTGGAGTGACGACGCCCGTGGCGGAGCTGGTGGGGCGCCGATGCATCAGGCCGGTGCGCCGCGCACTGCAGATCAACTCGTCGCGCTGGTTGAACGCGCGGTGCTCGAACACGACGAGTCCCGTGTCGGGTCGTGAGCGGGACGGCCGGGCCTCGACGACCTCGGTCTCCACGTGGACGGTGTCGCCGTGGAAGACGGGCTTGGGGAAGACGACCTGGTCGAGCCCGAGCTGCGCGACGATGGTCCCCAGCGTCAGCTCGTGCACCGACAACCCGACCACGAGCGCGATGGTGAACATGCTGTTCACCAGGGGACGGCCGAACTCGGTCGTCGCGGCGTACTCCGCGTCGAGGTGCAGTGGCGCGGGGTTCATCGTCATCGTCGTGAACAGCACGTTGTCGGTCTCCGTGACGGTGCGCCTGGTGGCGTGCCGTATGTAGGTCCCGACCTCGAGCTCTTCGAACCATCGGCCGGTCACCTCGCGGTCGTCGGTCCTGGACATCTGGCCTCCTGCGAGTGGTGAGTGTGCGCCTCGTGTTCATCGGCGGTCGCGCGAATCCCGGACCGCGGCCGCGACGGCCTCCAGCGCGCCGGCGTCCTCCATGGCGCTGACATCGCCGGTGGGCGCGCCGTGCTCGACCAGATCCCGAAGCAGGCGGCGCATCGTCTTACCGGTCCGGGTCTTCGGCATCGCCCCAGTGACGTAGACCTGGTCCAGCTGTGCGTAGCCGCCCAGCTCCGCCACGACCCGCCGCCGGTTGTCGGCCGGCACCGCCCCGATCTGGCCGTCGGGGCCGACGGTATCGGCCGCATGAGTGACGAACGCGATCGGGACGGTGCCCTTGGTGTCGTGCGGGACGCCGACCACGGCTGTCTCGACCACCCGCTGTCGCCGACCTACCGGCCGTTGACGTCGTGCAGGATGTGGAACGCGCGCCGGAAGTACACCGCCGGGGTGTTCGGACCTGTCCTCACGTTCTGGACCTGCCCGACCAGGATCGTGTGGTCTCCGGCGGGATGACGATCGTGCACCGAACAGTCGAGGATCACCGACGCGACGTCGAGCACCGGGAGTCCGTTGTCGTCGGCGACGAAGCCGGCGTCGGCGAACTTGTCCGCACCGCGCGTGGCGAAGCGCATCGCGAGCTGCGCATGCTCGGGATGGATCACGTGGACGATCCATCTCGTGACTCGCTGGAAGACCGAGGCGCACTCGGCGCCATTCGCCAGGCACACCAACACGAGCGGTGGCTCCATCGAGACCGAGCAGAACGACGTCGCCGTGAAGCCCCACCAGCGGCCCGACGGGTCGGCCGTCGTGACGATCGTGACCCCGCTCGGGAAGGACGCCATGGCGTCCTTGAACAGGTTCAGTCCCTCCGGCGCCAGAGCAGGACCGTTCTCACTCATCGCAACGCCGTCGCATCCGGGCCGGCCACGGACCCCATCTCGTGGTCCATGCGGACCCGCTTGGTCGTCAGGTAAGCGATGTTGTCCGCATTCGGGGCGATGATCAGCGGTTCGCGGGCGGCGATCTTCACCCCGTGCCCGGCGAGCCCGTGGTACTTCGCCGGGTTGTTGGTCATCACGCACACCTGTCGCACACCGAGGTCACGCAGGATCTGTGCGCCGACCCCGTACTCCCGGCTGTCAACGGGCAGCCCCTGGGCGAGGTTCGCCTCGACGGTGTCCATGCCGGCGTCCTGCAGGGTGTAGGCGCGGAGCTTGTGGCTGAGCCCGATCCCGCGGCCCTCGTGACCGCGCAGATAGACGACGGCACCGCGGCCGACCGCTCCGATGCGCTCCATCGCCGCCTGGAGCTGCTCGCCGCAGTCGCATCGGCGTGAACCGAACACGTCCCCGGTGAGACACTCGGAGTGGACCCGCACCAGCACATTGTCGTCGGGGGCTGGGTCCTCCGGCTGGCTGACGTCACCCATCACGAGCGCGACGTGCTCGCTGCCGTCGAGCTCCGATCGGTAGGTCGCGGCCGTGAACTCGCCGTACGGGCTGGGCACCCGGCCGGATGCCTGGCGCAGCACGAGGGTGTCCGTACGCAGGCGGTACCGCACCAGGTCCGCGACGGTGATCGAGACCAGCCCGTGCTGCCGGGCGAACCGGGCCAGCTGGGGACGTCTCGCCATGGTGCCGTCGGCGTTGGTGACCTCGGCGAGCAGACCGGCGGGTGCCAGCCCCGCGAGCCGGCAGAGGTCCACGGCGCTCTCGGTGTGCCCGGCCCGCCGCAGCACGCCGCCGTCGCGGGCCCGCAGCGGGAAGATGTGTCCGGGCCTGGAAAGGTCACCCGGCCGGGTCCCCGGGTCGGCGAGTGCCCGGATCGTCGCCGCACGGTCCGCGGCCGACACCCCGGTGCTGGTGACGTTCTTCAGGTCGACCGAGACGGTGAACGCCGTCGCTCTCGGATCGTCGTTCTCCGCGACCATCGGCGGCAGCTCGAGCCGGTCGACGAGCGCGGCGTCCATGCCGACGCAGACCAGGCCACTGGTGTGGCGGATGACGAACGCGAGCATCTCCGGTGTCGCCAGCTCGGCGGCGGCGATGAGATCGCCCTCGTTCTCGCGGTCCTCGTCGTCGACGACGAGGACCATCCGGCCGCGGCGCAGCTCCGCCAGCGCGGCATCGACCTGGTGGTCCTGATCCATGCAGGCCACGGTAAGAGGCGTAGGCGACGGCGACGTGTACGACATCGCGACACCTCGTGCCCGGGCGCCGCGTGCTGTGTCACCCGCCCGGACGTCCGGATCAGCCCGGTTCGGGGGGCGCCCGCGGCGGGAGCGGGCGCCGCGCCGGACCGACGTAGTCCTCGCGGTCGGGCGCCAGCATCCGGAACCGGTCGCCGCTCTCGATCTCCTCGAGCATGTGCGCCCCGATCCCGGGCAGGAACGAGATCAGGCTGGTCACGTACATCTGCGGCGGCCCGAACCCGAGCTCGGTGAGCACCCTGGCCATGGCGCCGTCGATGTTGAGCGGGAGCGGCCGCCGGCCGGGCCGCAACGCTCTGTACGCGGCGAGGATCGCGTCGTGCAGCCGCTCACGGTGCCCTCGACGCCGTGCCGGCGCGCGGCCGGGTAGGCCATCAGCCCGCAGAGCACGGCCTCGAACACCGCGGCCTGCGCGGCGGTGGGCAGCTCGCCGCCGCGCAGGGTCGGCCAGGTGCACTCGGCGTAGCTGCGGCCACGGATCAGGTCCGAGAGCGGGTAGCCCCGGACGTAGATCTCCTCGTCGTCCATCTCGGTGATCGCGGTACGGAACCACAGACCGTCGCCGCTCGTCATCGCTGGACGCCTCGCTCCCGCTTCCGGCCCGCGGACCGCCGGTTCAGATGTCGCTGTCGGCCAGGAACCCCAGCACCGTGGAGGTGAAGGCGTCGTTGTCGTCGCCCGCGACCATGTGCCCGGTGGCGGACACGTCCACGTGCCGGGAACCGGGGATGAGCTCGAGGAACTCCGCGACCCCCTCGTCGCTGACGATGTCGGACTGTTCCCCACGCACCAGCAGGGTCGGCACGGTGATCCGGCGCGCCGCGGCGGCGGCCCGTTCGTGGCTGGTGGACCGGCGCGGCTCGGAGTCGATCTGCAGGAACGCCGGGTCCCAGTGCCAGTACCACCGGCCGTTCTCCCGCTGCCGCACGTTCTTGCGCAGACCCTCGGGAGTCGGCGCGCGCTTCCGGTGCGGGTTGTAGGCCCTGACGGCCTCCGCGACCTCCTCCAGCGAACCGAACCCGTCGGGATTCGCGCTCATGAAGGCCATGATCCGGGCGACGCCCGCGGGTTCCGCCCGCGGCACGATGTCGACGAGCACGAGCGCGCGGGCCACGTCCCCCCGCTCGCCCTGCGCGACGAGCGAGGTCATACCGCCCATCGACGCCCCGATCAGCAGCGGGCGCTCCTCCAGTGCCCCCACCACGGACGCCAGGTCGGCCACCAGCCCGTCGATGCCGTAGTCGCCGTCGGGCGCCCAGTCGCTGTCGCCGTGGCCGCGGGCATCCAGCGCGAGCGCGGTCCAGCCGTTGTCGGCCAGCGCCGCGGCCGTGCGGAACCAGGAGTGCCGGGTCTGGCCGCCGCCGTGCAGCAACAGCACGGCTCCACGGTGCTCGCCGACCCCGTCCCAGCGGTCGCCGACGATCTTGCCGGCGGCCCCGTCGAACACGGCCCGTTCACCCGGGCGGACGCCGTTCACGCGCGGGAGCTGATCGTCGCCGTCGGGACGGAACCGGGAAGGTTGGTATCGACCATGCCCCGGACCATAGACGTCCGGTCGAGCTCGGGCGAGGTAGGACGCCACCCCATTCTCTCAACCGTCAGTTCGAAGTTCGCCCGAGATGTCGTTCTACGATCACGTGCTGGAGTCCCGCCATGCTGACAGGGGATCAGCGCCTGGCCGGGGAGCCGCCGGATACGGGTGAGCCACGCGGCGGTCTGCGCACGGGGGTGATGCCGCCGATCGCGGACCCGGCAAGCCGGGGCACGGCGGACATCGCTGCGCCGGTCCACCTGGTACGGACCGCGCCGACACCATCCGTACAAGCGACCACCTCGCCTTCCACCCGATGCTGGAGGGCACCATCGCGCTCGTCGCGGCGGCCGCAGTCACCAGCACGCTGTCGACGGCACCTGCGTGCAGCTGATCGCCCGCGCTCCTGCCCGCCGCCGCACACCACCCACTGGGTCGGCGGCCACAGCGACTCCTCGATGCGGCGGGCGGCCCGGTTCGGCGACGGATGGCTGGCGATGCACCGGATGCCGAGCAGAGCGGTGAACCGGATGGGCAGACCGGCCGCCGGGTCCTCCGGGTCAACGATCGGCCGTCAGCACCAGGGCCGAGCCGTCGGTCAGCGCGCCGGAGGTGACGACGCCGACCTCGTGGCGCGGCACCTGCCGGTCACCACCACGACCCTGGATCTGTAGCACCGCCTCGGCGACCGTGTTCATGCCGTGCAGGTAGCCCTCGGCGAGCAGGCCGCCGTGGGTGTTGACCGGAAGCGCTCCGTCGCGTGCGGTCGCCCCGGACCGGACGAACGCGCCGGCCTCTCCCCTATCGCAGAAGCCCAGGCCCTCCAGCCCCATCAGCACCACGCTGGTGAAGCAGTCGTAGATCTCGGCGAAGTCGACGTCGGTGGCGCTGATGCCGGCCCGGCCGTACAGCTCGTCGCGCAGCCCGTGGGTGAAGTTGCGGGTGTAGTCGTCGTGCAGCAGCTGGTCGCCGATGTCCAGGCCCGGCCGGGCGCCGGCCCGGTAGGCGGCCGATGCCACCACCGCCGGCGGGTGCGGCAGGTCGCGAGCCCGGTCCAGGCTGGTCACCAGCACCGCGCAGGCACCGTCGACCTCGCTGGTGCAGTCGGCGGCCCGGAACGGCTCGGCGATCATCGGCGAGTCCAGGTAGCCGGGCAGGTCCAGCGGGCGGCGCTGGATGGCACGGTCGTTTGCCTGCGCGTAGACCCGCTGCGCCAGCGCGACGGCCGCCAGGTCGCGCTCGTCGCCGCCGGTCTCGTGCAGGTAGCGCCGGGCCCACATCGCGATGTACATCAGGTACGCGGAGTAGCCGATCGGGTACCGGTACTGCGCCGCGCCACTGCCGAAGGCGGTGCTGCCGACGCGAACCCCGGACCGGCCGTTGAGCGCGCGGAAGACCACCACGTTCTCCGCGTAGCCCTGGGCCACCGCCATCGCGGCCTGCTGCACCATGAAGCACGGCGACTGTCCGCCCTGCTGGAAGTCCATCACGAAGCGCAGCCCGGGTACGGCGAGCGTGGTGGCCACCGCCTCGCTCGACACCGAGTCGTTGAGAACGCTGAAGCTGACCACCCCGTCGACGTCGACGGGCCGCAGGCCCGCGTCGAGCGTGGCGGCGCGCGCCGCCTCGGTCGCCAGGTCCAGCACCGTCCGCCCGGAGGCCTTGCTGAACGCCGAGTACCCGACGCCCGACACCGCCACGTCTCTCATGTCGCCTCCCGGTCGAGGACGCTAGGGCGGCGGACCCGGTTCGTCAACCGACGATTCGAACTTTTTCGTTGACGTTGGTTAACGGCCAAGTGTTAAGATTCCGTCCATTGAGTCAGGACGGCGGAACCGTCGGGCCCGGTCCGACACCGGCCGCGGCGGGCCGCGACCGGTGAGCGGTCCCCGCCATCGCGAGCGTCGCCGCCACCGACAGCAGCACCGACCGCGGAGGCCGTACATGACAACGCAGCAGCAGGCCGGGATCCTCGTCGACCGGGTACGGCTCGGCGACGGGGACGACGAGATGGGCCTGGTCACCCTCAACCGGCCAGCCGAGATGAACCCGCTGGACTGGCCGACGGCACTGGAGCTGGGCCGGGTGTTCGACGAGCTGGCCGGCGACGACCGTGTCCGGGTCGTTGCGGTGACCGGCGCCGGGCGGGCGTTCTCCGCGGGTGGGGACATGAAGAAGTACCGGGAACTGCAGCGTGACCCGGCCGCGTTTCCCCAGTTCCTGAGCGACGCCACTGAGGTGTTCGCCCGGATAGGCCAGTACCCGAAACCGTTCGTCGCCCTGGTCAACGGCGTCGCCGTGGCCGGCGGGATCGAGCTGCTGCTGTCCTGCGATCTCGCCATCGCCTCCACCTCGGCCAGGATCGGCGACGCGCACCTCACGTTCGGCCAGATGGGTGGGGGCGGGGTACTCACGTTGCTGCCGCGCGCGGTCGGCCCGGCCAGGGCGCGTGAGCTCATCCTGTCCGGTCGGCTGCTCTCGCCCCAGGAGGCCCTGGACTGGGGGCTGGTGTCGAAGGTGGTGCCCGACGAGGAACTCGTCGCAGCGGGAACCGCATTCGCCGCGGAGGTGGCGAAGAAGTCGCCGCTGGCGGTGGGCAACGCCAAGCGGGTGCTCAACGCCGCCCTCTGGGACGGCACCGGCGTGGCCGCCGGAATACGCCTGGAGCGTGAGGTCACCAGCCGCTACTGCCTGACCAGCCACGACGCCGAGGAGGGCCTGGTCGCCTTCGCCGAGAAGCGCCGGCCAGCCTTCACCGGGCGCTGAGGAGGACCGCCGTGCCGACCCCCGAGCGCCCCGGGCCGCCCCCTCCGAACACCGACGTCGACAGCGAGCCGCATTGGGCGAACCTGCGCGCGCACCGCCTGGCGCTGCAGGCCTGCGCAGCGTGCGACCGGCGCCGGTTCCCGCCCACGCCGGCGTGCCCGTACTGCGCGCACCCGGAATCGCGGTGGGAGGATGCGCCCGGCACCGGCACCGTCTACTCCTCGATCACGGTGCACCGGACCCTGGACCCGGCCTTCGCCGCCGAGGTGCCCTACTCCATCGCCACCGTCGACCTCGACGGAGGCGGCCGCATGATCGCCAGGATGGCCGACGGGGTGCCCCTGGACGCCCGGGTCGTTCCCCACTTCGTCGATCACGAGGGGTGGACGGAGCTCCGCTTCACCGGCGTGGTCGGCTCGTGACGGACATCGGGGCGGGCGGCCACGCCCGGCCGAAGGGCCCTTCAGCCGCCGGGACCGGCTCCGGGACGGAACAGCCGCAGCAGGTTCGCCGCGACCGCGGCGGACGCCGCGTCGAAGTCCCGCTTGCGGCGGCCGCGGAACCACACCGGCACGTAGTTCATCGCCCCGTAGAGGTTGTGCATCGCCACGTCCTCGTCCACGTCGAACTCCCCGTCGGCGATGCCGCGGCGCACGACCGCCCGGAAGATCGCGTCGTGTCCCTCACGCAGCCGGCGGGTCCGCCGCCGGTAGGTTTCGGGCCAGTCCAGCGGCTGGAGGAACAGCCGGGCCATCTCCGGGCGGGTGCGCACGATCAGCTCGAGCTGTCGCGTGATCAGCAGGGTGAGCTGCTCGGTCGCGGTGCCCGGGTGTGCGACCACCACGTCCCGCAGCTCGCCGTTGAGCGAGCTGCCGAGCTGCTCGAGGCAGGAGCTGACGAGCTCCTCCTTGCTCGGGAAGTAGTGGTAGAGCGACGCCTTGGTGAGGTCCAGCCGCTCGGCGATCTCGTCCAGGCTCAGGCCGTGGTACCCGCGCTCGGCGAGCACCACCGCCGCCGCGGCGAGGATGTCCTGGACCTTGCGGTCGCGCCGCCGCGCAACCCGCCCCCCCGCGGGCTGCTCCGCCGAGCCGACCGCCCCGCGCACACCTGTCATCGCCGCTCCGTCCCGTGGTCGCCGGGTCGATGCTACCAGGCGGTCGATTACCGACGATCCTTCTATAATTCGACCGTATGGTTGACGATTCGCCGATCGGGCACCTACGGTCAGCACGACTGCAGGAGGCGACGATGACTGCTGTGACGGCCCGTGGACCGGGCACGAAGGTGACCGACCCGGCACGGGTGATCGCGTCGCTGCCGCCGGTCGACGTGCTGGCGCTCGGTGGCCTGGCCCTGGAGAACCGGCCGGCCACCCTCGTCCGGGCGGCCGTGCGGGCCGGGTTGCGGACACGGGTGCTCACCTCCAGCCCGGCGGCGTCCTGGGACGCGGATGTGCTGCTGGTCGCCGGGCTCGTGGAGCGGCTGAGAATCCCGCACGTCTCCCTCGGCGAGGCGGGTCTGGCCCCCGGCGTGCGCGCGGCCGCCGACGCCGGCGTGGTGTTCGAGGACCTGGACGAGGCGGTGCTGATAGGCAGCCTGATCGCTGCGGCCGAGGACTCCCCCTACCAGGTCCTGCACAAGCTCGGCGCCAACGACGTGCTCGACGACAACCCGCTGCTCGACACGCGCGACGGGCACCGCGTGGTCGCGGCCTGCCACCCCGATGTCGCGTTCCTGCACGCCCCGCTCGGCGACAGCGCGGGCAACCTCGCCTATCTCGGCAGCCGCTACGCCGATCTGCTGCTGGCTCGCGCGAGCACCCGGGTCTACGCCCAGGTCGACGCGATCGTGCCGACCTCGGTCGTCCGCCGGGTCGGCATCGGCGTACCGGGTCACCTCGTCGACGGCATCGTCGCGGCCCCGTTCGCAGCGCACCCCACGGCGAGCGGAGGGTGCTACAGCGCAGACGTGCGCCATCTCGCGGAGTACGTGCGGGCCGTGCGGACCGGGGCGGCTCAGGAGTACCTGCAGCGCTACTGCCGGGCGGAGCGGCCAGCGGAGTACGCCGAGCTGATCGGCCATCCGCACCTGCGCACACTCGAGACGGAGGCACTCGCGTGAACCTGGGATCCAGGGAACGGATGGCCGTCCTGCTGGCCCGCGAGCTGCGTGACGGGTGGACCGTAGGGACGGGCGTCCGCTCGCTGGTGCCGGCGGCGGCCTGCCTGCTGGCCCAGGCCACGCACGCCCCGGACCTCACCGTGCTGGCCGGAGGCATCTACACCAACCCCCGGCGGCTGGTGGCGCTCGCCACCGGACTCGACTGCCGCCCCGAGGCCACCGGCGACTTCGTCGACGTCTACCAGACCACGGAGCGGGGCATCGACGCGATCTTCCACAGCGGCCTGCAGATCGACCGGTTCGGCAACGTCAACCTGCACTGGGTGGACCGCCCTCAGGGACGGCTGCGGGGGCCGGGAGTCGCCAACACCTCCTTCGGCCACACCGCGGGACGCATCCTGCTCTGGCTGGAGCGCCACGACCCGCGAGTGCTCGTCGAGCACGTCGACTTCGTCTCGATCGCCGGCCTGCGCATCCGCAAGCGCACCCGCGCCGAGCTGGGCATGCCCAACCTCGGGCCCGCCGTGCTCGTCACGCCGTCGGTGCTCTTCGCCCCCGACGGGGGCGAACTGCTGGCACGCAGCACCCACGGCACCCGGGACTGGGCCGCGGTCCGACGCGACACCGGCTGGCCGCTCCCCGACCAACCTCCGCCCTGCACCCCCGAGCCGACGCCCGAGGAGATCTCGGTGCTGCGCTCGGTCGTCGACCCCGGTGGGTTGCTGCGGGAGGCCGCCTCGTGATCTACCTGGAGCACGAGGCGAAGTCGGTGCTGGCCGCGGCGGGGCTGCCCGTGCCGGTGGGCAGGCTCTGCACCGGCAGGGCCGTGCCGCGGGTCGGGGAGACCGGCCCGTGGTACGTCAAGGCGCAGGTGCCCTACGGCGGACGCGGCAAGGGCGGGCTGGTCCGCCGGGCCGACGACGAGGCCGGGCTGCTGGCTGCGGGCGAGGCGATCCGGCAGGTGGCACCCGAGGCCGACCAGCTGGTGGAGCTGGCCGTCCCGACCCGGTCCGAGCGCTACGTCGCGATCGGGTTGGACACCGCGGCCGGGCGGCCCTACGCGGTGTTCGGCGCGCGGGGCGGGATCGAGATCGAGTCGGGCGACCCCGCCCTCCTGGCCCGGACCGACATCTCGATGGCCCGGGGGGTCCGGGCGGAGGACGGGGTCGAGCTGGCGCACCGGGTCGGCCTGCCGGCCGACGAGGCGGCTGCCGCCGGGGCGCTGCTCGTCCGGCTGTGGGACCTGTTCCGACGCCACCAGGGTGAGCTGCTGGAGATCAACCCGTTGATCTGGGACGGGGCGCGGTTCGTGCTCGCCGACGCGAAGCTGCGTACCTTCGAGCACGAGGCCGAGGACGGCACGGTCTACTTCCCGCGCCCCGGCCCGGTCGCCGTGCTCAGCGGAGGCGCCGGGCTGGGCATGGCGGTGGCGGACATGCTGCACCATCTCGGCACCCCACCGGCCAACTTCGCCGACATCGTCGGCGGGGTCACCACGCAACGGCTGACCCACGTCGCCCGGCAGGTCCTGCACCGGTGCCGCGACGACGACGTCGCGGCGGTCCTGATCGTGCTGTCCGTGTCGCTGACCCCGCTCGGCGGCGTGTTGAGCGTGATCCGTGACGTGATCGTCGAGGTCGGCCTCGACGTCCCCGCCGTCGCCTACTTCGGAAGCGGGGCGGCTCGTTCGGACACCGGGGACCTCCTGGGCGAGCTGGCCGGGCTCGGCGTCGACGTGCGGCCCGAACTGGAACAGGCGATCTCCCGTGCAGCCGAGCTGGCCGGCGCGGCAACACGTCCGGACACGGAGGCAGCGTCATGAGCATCCTCGCCGACCGCAGCACCCGCGTTCTGGTCCAGGGCGCCACGGGCTCCGCCGGACGGCGCCAGCTGCGGGCTCTCGCCGAGTTCGGTACCCCCGCGGTCGCCGGCGTGACGCCCGGCCGCGGCGACACGACCGTCGACGACGTCGCGATCTTCGACACGGTCGCGGAGGCCGTCGCGGCCACCGGCGCGACCGCCTCGATCGTGCACGTCCCCCCGCGCGACCGAGCGGCGACCGGCGCCGCGCTGGAGGCCATCGAGGCCGGCCTGGACCCAGTCGTACTCGTGACGGAGGGGGTTCCGGTCCACGAGACCCTCGAGATCGTCGAACACGCGCGCGCAGCCGGAACGACCCTGGTCGGGCCCAACTGTGTCGGCGCGATCGTTCCCGGGTCCGCCCTGCTCGGCATGCTGCCCCCGGGCTGCACCACACCCGGCCGGGTCGGGCTGATCTCCAAGAGCGGCAGCCTGGCGATCGAGATGCTGCGGGCGCTGACCGGTGCGGGCATCGGCCAGTCCACGGCGGTGTCGATCGGCGGAGACCCGGTTCTCGGCACGAGCCAGGCTCGCTACCTGGAGCTGTTCGAGGCCGACCCGGACACCGACGCGGTACTGGTGCTCGGCGAGATCGGCGGGACCATGGAGGCCGCCGCGGCGGAGCAGGTGGCGCGGATGCGGACCCCGGTGGTGGCGTTCATCGCCGGCCGTACGGCACCGCCGGGCCGGCGGATGGGGCACCTCGGCGCCCTGAGTTCGTCGGGCGCGGACTCCGCGGCCGGCAAGGAGGCAGCGCTCGCCGAGGCCGGTGCGGTGGTGGTCCCCACCCTGTGGGCGGCCCGCGACGCGCTGCGGGAGCTGACCCGTGGCTGATCTCGAGGTCGAGGTCGTCGGCGGCACCCACTGGGTGCGGCTGAACCGGCCACGGGTGCTCAACGCCATCACGACCGCGCTCAAGGACGAGTTGCTCGCCGCGCTGGAGCGGGCTGAGGACGATCCGGGTGCGGTCTGCCTGGTGCTGACCGGTACCGGTCGGGCGTTCTGTGCCGGGGCGGACACCCGCGAGCTGGCCGCCGCGGGCGAGGTCGAGAACCTCCTGACCTCCGTGGCCCGGGTGGAGCGCACCCAACGGCTGGTCGAACGGATGCGCCGCAGCCGCCTTGCGACGATCGCCGCGGTCAACGGGATCGCCGCCGGCGGCGGGGTCTCCCTGGCCCTGGCCTGCGACATCGTGGTAGCGGCGGGGTCGGCCCGGTTCGCCCTGCTGTTCGGGGCGAGGGGCCTCGTCCCCGACGCCGGTCTCACCCGCCACCTCGTGGAGTCGGTCGGCAGGCGTCGTGCGCTGGCGCTCGCCCTCACCTGCGCCGACCTGGACGCCGACGAGGCCCTGCGCTGCGGGCTCGTCGATGCGGTCACCCCCGACGACGAGCTGGTGAGCAGGGTGACCGAGCTCGCCGCTGATCTCGTGGGTCGCGGGGCGCACACGATCGCGCTCACCAAGCGGGCGTTCGCCGCCCCGCAGCACTCCGACCTCTCCCTCGAAGCGCTCACACAGGCGGTGGCGCTGCAGGGCGCGGCGACCCCCGGCACCCGCACCGCCCCGGCGAAAGGACGATCATGACCCGGTCACCCTCCCCTGGCCGCAGGCTCCGCCTGCCCGCGGTCCTGCTCACCATGGCGTTGCTGCTCGCGGGATGCGGCGGCGGCGCCGCCCCCGGCGCGGCCGGCGGCCCGTTGCGGATCGCGAGTGCCAGCTCGAGCCTCAGCGCCGGACCGCTCCTGGCGGCGATGGCCCTGGACACCTTCACCCCTGCCGGCATCGCCTACGAGTACACCGACTTCGCCGGGAACAGCCCCAACACCATCGCGGCGCTGAGCGCCGGTGCCGCCGATGTCGCGCTGGTCGGCGCGGCGTCGGGATGGGACGCGCTGCAGGAGGGAGCGCCCCTCGTCGTGGTCGCCGCGATCGCCGGGAACACCAGCGAGCTCGGCATGCGCACCGACGTGGCGCAGCGCCTCGGGATCACCGAGACCTCGCCGATCGAGCAGCGGGTGCAGGCGCTGCGCGGGCTGACGATCGCCACCGCACGGACCGGGTCGGCCAACTACCAGATGCTGCGCTCGCTGTTCACCCTCTACGGCCTCAACCCCGACACCGACGCGACGATCGTCCCGTCCGAGCCGACCGCGATCGTCGCCGGGCTCCAGAACGACGGGATCGACGCCGCCTTCTACGGAACCGGGGTGATGCAGACCAACTACGCGGACGGCACCGCCGTCCCCATGGTCAACCTGCCTCGCGGTGACGTCCCGGAGCTCGAGGACATCGTGTTCGCCACGGCGTTGGTGCGCACCGAGACACTCGAGAACGACCCCGCCCGGGTGGAGCAGTTCGTCACCGCGCTGCGGGCGGCGGGCACCGCCATCACCGACCGGGGCGAGGAGACCCGCGCCGCGGTGAAGGACAGGTACTTCCCCGACCTTCCCGACGAGGTCTACCGGCTGTCCTGGGATCAGGTCGCACCGGCCTGGATCCTCGACGGCACCCTGAGTCCCCAGCAGCTCACCGCATCGCTGGACTTCCAGACCCAGACCACAGGGAAGCCCTATGACGGGATCGGCTTCGAGGACGACGTCGCGCCGATCGCCCGCTCGTGAGCGGCGGCACCGTGACCGCGACACGTGCGGAACTCGTCGGTCTCGACGGCGTGAGCGTCCGCTTCGGGGACACCGAGGTCCTCGCGCCCACCTCGATCCAGGTGCGCGAGCGTGAGTTCGTCACGCTGTTCGGTCCGAGCGGATGCGGGAAGTCGACCCTCCTCAACATCGTCGCGGGGTTGCTGGTCCCCAGCTCGGGTCAGGTGCGGTTCGACGGGAAGGCGATCTCGGGGATCAACACCCGGATCGGCTACATGACCCAGGACGACACCCTGCTGCCCTGGCGTACGGTCCGGGCGAACGTGGCGATGCCGCTGCGGATGCGCGGCGTCCCGCGCCCCGAGATCGCCGACCGGGTCCAGACCTACCTGCGGCTGCTCGACCTCGAGCACGCCGCGGACCGGTACCCGGCCCAGCTGTCGGGTGGTATGAAGCGGCGAGCCCTGCTGGCCCGCAGCATGATCTACGAGCCTCGGATGCTGCTGATGGACGAGCCCTTCGCCGCCGTCGACGCGAGGCTGCGGGAAGGACTGCACGACGAGGTGCGGCGGGCGGTGGAGCAGGCGGACCAGACCGTGTTGTTCGTGACCCACGACGTCGCCGAGGCCGCGCTGCTCTCGGACCGCGTCCTGGTGCTCGGACACCGGCCCGGCCGCGTGGTCGCCGAGCTGACCATGCCCTTCGGAGCGAATCGCGACCTCCGTCGGCTGCGGCTCAGCGAGGAGTACCTCGCAGCCCAGCTGGCCGTGCGCCGCGCCCTGGACACCGCGGAGGAGGACGATGACTGACACCATGAACGGTCGCGCCCGTGCTGTGGCGACCAGGCCGGCACTAGCATCGGGGATCCGGGACCGGGTGGCCCGCCACCTGTTGCAGGCGGCGATCCTGGTCGCCTTCCTGCTGCTGTGGCAGTACGCCTCGGGACGCTGGGTCGCGCCACTGTTCATCAGCTCCCCGGTCGCGGTGTGGGACACTGTCGTCCGCTGGATCGCGGACGGCACGCTCCTCCACCACGCGGTCGCCACGTTCCGGGTCGCGGTGGCCGGTTTCCTGATCGGCGGGCTGTCCGCGGTGGTGTTCGGTTACCTGCTCGGCGTCTCGCGGTTCTGGGCGGGGGTGGCGGAGCCGTTCATCACCGCGCTGTACGCGCTGCCCAAGGTGGCGATCATCCCGCTGCTGATCATCTGGGTGGGCGTCGGTGCGGGGCTGTCGCTGGTCGTCTGCGCGCTGATCGTGTTCCTGCTGCTGTTCTACAACACCTTCTACGGCATCCGGGAGGTCAAGCCTGCACTGATCGACGGGGTGCGCATCATGGGCGGCGGCTGGGCGGACGTGGCGTTCAAGGTACGGCTGCCCTCGGCCTTCGTGTGGATCGTCGCGGGAATGCGGATCTCGGTACCGCAGGCTCTGGTCGGCGTGGTCACCGCGGAGATCCTGGCCGGCAACCGCGGCCTCGGCTACCTGGTGAGCTTCAACGCGGGCCAGTTCAACACCGCAGGCACCCTGGCCGCGGTGGCGACGCTGCTGCTGATCGGGCTGGGGCTCGACCGGGTGGTCGCGCTGGCCACCCGGAGCGCGCTCGCCTGGCAGCACGGCGGGGGCCGGTGAGCGTGCCGGCCGGCGCCGGTCACCGGCCTGCGCTCGCGCGCCTGCTCGCACCGGCGTCGGTCGCGGTCGTCGGGGCGTCGGAGGGGCTGGGCGGCTTCACCGGGTCCTGCGTGCACAACCTGCTGCGCTACGGGTTCACCGGCCGGATCCACCCGGTCAACCCGCGGCGCGCCGAGGTGCTCGGCCTCACCTGCCACCCGAGCCTGGCCGAGGTGCCCGGTCCGGTCGACTCCGCCGTGCTGCTCGTCGGTGCCGACCGGGTGCTGCCGGTGCTGGAGGACTGCGTCGCCGCCGGGATCGACAACGTGATCGTCGCCGCGTCGGGTTTCGGCGAGGGCGGGGCGGGACCGGCCGGCCTGGCCCGACGACGGGCACTCGACGCCTTCCTGGACCGGCACCGGATCACCCTGCTGGGACCGAGCACCACGGGTGTCGTCAACCTGTTCGACCGCTACGTTCCGCGCGCGGCCACCAACATGATCGGCCCGGACGGCGTGGTGCCCGGACCGGTGGCGGTCGTCTCGCAGAGCGGCGCGTCGAGCAACATCGTGTTCAACCGCGCGCAGGATCACGGGCTCGCCGTGGGCCTCGCCGTCGCCACCGGGCTACAGGCCACCCTCACGACCTGGGACGTCGTCGAGCACCTGGCCACCGACGACCGGGTCAGGGTGCTGGCACTGATCGTCGAGGAGCTCGGCCCCGCGGCGGTGTGGCGGCCGCGGGTCCAGGCGGCGGCCGCGGCCGGCCAGCAGGTCGTCCTGTGCCGGGTCGGCACCTCCGATCGCGGGGCCGCTGCCGCGGCGTCGCACACGGGAGCGGTCGCCGGGCACTGGCGCTCGCAGCGCGCGGCGCTGCTCGACGCCGGGGTGCTGGTCGTGGACGATCTCGACCAGCTGTGGGAGGTTGCCGCGCTGTGCGCCGCATGGGGCCCGGCGTCCGCACCGGCACGCCTGGGCGTCGTCGCGCTGTCCGGCGGCGAGGGCGCGCTGATCAGCGACCAGGCCACCGCGGCCGGGATCGCCATGCCCGACCCGTCCGACGCCTTCGTCGGACTGGTCGGGAAGCATCTCACCCTGACCCGGGGCGCCAACCCCTTCGATCCGTCCGGGGAGATCCTCGGCAAGCCCGACCTACTGGTCCCGATGCTGGAGCAGTTCTTCGACGACCCGGCTTTCGACCGGGTGCTTCTCGCCTGGCACGTGCTCGACCAGAACGTCCTTCCCGCCCAGCAGGAGGCGCTCGACGACCTGTTCGCGCGCTACCGGCACCGGCTCGTGGTCAC
This sequence comes from Pseudonocardia sp. DxW, assembly GCF_058448985.1. Classification (NCBI taxonomy): domain Bacteria; kingdom Bacillati; phylum Actinomycetota; class Actinomycetes; order Pseudonocardiales; family Pseudonocardiaceae; genus Pseudonocardia; species Pseudonocardia sp. DxW. The sequence continues at coordinate 159,904 of NZ_JBZFLK010000010.1, forward strand.
CGCGTGGCCGCTGTCGACCCTGGACGGGTGGCACCGGCTCGCCGGACCGGGCGCCCCACCGCTGCTGCCCGGCTCGCACCGAGCCGTCGCGGCGCTCGCCCGCTGGTCCGGATCCGCGCCCATCATGGCGGTGGCACCGGCGGTGACGGCACCGGTCACGCTCCCGGCCCGGCTCGGCACCGGCTACCACGAGGTCCGGGAGCTGCTGGCGGGTCTCGGCGTCCCCTTCGGCCCGGCGCGTCGGGCCGAAGGGGAGGACGCCGCCGCGGCGGCGGCGGCGGCGATCGGTCCACCGGTCGTGCTCAAGTCCGACGTCGACTCGATCACCCACAAGTCGGCCGCCGGCCTCGTCGAGCTCGGCCTGGTCGCCGACGACCAGGTGCGGGCCGCGTGGCGCAGGCTGCACGCGGCGACCGGGTCGGCCACGGTCATCGTCGAGGCACAGCTCACCGGGGAACTGCAGGTGTTCCTGGGTGCCCGGCGAGACCTGGACGCCGGCCCGGTGCTGGTCTTCGGCTCCGGCGGTTCGGCAGTGGAGTACCTCGACGACATCGGGATGGTTCCGGCCGGCGCCGACCCACGCCGCGCGATCGCGGCCAGCCGGGTCGGCCGCTTCCTCGCCGACCACACGCCCGCCGTCACCGACGCACTGGCCGACATGCTGGCCGCGCTGGGCGGCGTCGTGACCGACCCGCGGATCGCCGCCGTCGAGGTCAACCCGGTGATGGTCGACCTCCGGCGGGGCACCGCGCTGGCCGTCGACGCACGGATCGAACTCAGCTCGGACTGAGCCGCGCAGCGGTCACGTCCCCTGCCCGAAACGGGGCGGCCGCTTCTCGACGAACGCCGCGATCCCCTCCTCGGCATCGGCGGTGCCGAAGAGCCGGTCGATCCCGGACGCCTCGGCGCGCATCCCGGCTCGCCGGCCGCCGTCGAGGTGGGCCAGCACGCACGCCTTGAGCTCCCGCAGCGCCGGGCGGGCCCCCGCGGCGAGGCCTGCGGCGTAGTCCACGGCCTCCGCCACCAGCCGATCGACCGGGTGCACGCTGTTGACCAGGCCCAACGCCAACGCCTCGGCGGCGGCGAGCTGGCGTCCGGTGTAGAGCAGGTCCAGCGCCCTGCCCTTGCCCACGACCTCCACGAGCCGCTGCGTGCCGCCCGCCCCGGGGAGCAGTCCGAGCTTCACCTCGGGGAGCCCGATCCGCGCCTGCTCCGCGAGCATGCGGAGGTCGCACGCCAGTGCCAGCTCCATGCCGCCGCCCATCGCATGGCCGTTGACCGCCGCGATGGTCGGCAGCGGGATGGCCTCGATGTCGTCCATCGCCCGCTGGATGCCGCTGATGAACCGGGGCATCTCGTCGGCGTCGAGCGAGTTCATCATCTTGATGTCGGCGCCGGCGACGAAGCGCGGCCCGGCACCGGTGATGACGAGCGCGCCGACGTCGTCGCGGGCCGCGGTCCGCGCCATCGCCTGCGAGATCTCCTGCACGAGCGCGAGGTCCAGCGCGTTCGCCGGCGGCCGGTCGACGGTCAGCAGGCCGACCCCGCGGGCGACCTCGATCCGGACGTGGTGGAGGTCGGTCTCGGTCACGGTCATCTGGTCGTCCTCCGGAATGGTCGGGTCGGTCGCGGCTCAGCGGGCTCCGAGCACCCGGTCCAGCCAGGCCACCAGGTCGGCGATCACCTCGGCACGGTTGGTCTCGTTCAGGATCTCGTGCCGGCCGCCCTCGTAGGTGGCGACCGTGACGTCGGTGAGCCCGGCCGCTCGGTAGCGCTCGACGACCAGGTCAAGGAGCGCGAGCCCGGCGTTGATCGGGTCCTGGTCACCGGCGACGACGTAGAGCGGGAGGTCCGCGCGGATGCCGGCGAGCCGTTGCGGGTCGGCCAGCTCGGCGCCGGAGCCGAACATGAGCTTGGACGAGGGGATGTCGGTACCGAAGCCGCAGGCCGGGTCGGCGACGTAGGCGTCGACGATCGCCTCGTCCCGGCTGAGCCAGTCGGACTCGGTGCGGGCCGGCTCGAACGCCGCGTTGAACCCGGCGAGCTCGAGGGGCTGGTCGAGGTCGATGGCGGCGGCGATCTGGTCCACCGCCGTCGTCCCCGACAGCACGGCCGCGTCGATGCGGTCGCTGTGGTCGAGCAGGTACTGCTGGGTGGCCATCGACCCCATGCTGTGCCCGAGCAGCACGACGGGCACGCCCGGGTGGGCCTCGTGGACCGTCTCCACCAGCGCGCCGACGTCCCCGACCAGACGGTTCCACCCGTCCTCCCCGAACACCCCGAACCGGGACGGGTCGCCCGCGGTGGCGCCGTGGCCGCGGTGGTCGCCTGCGTAGACCACGAAGCCGGCCGCGTTCAGCGCCGCCGCGGTCTCCGCGTACCGACGCGCGTGCTCGCCCAGGCCGTGCGCGATCTGGACGACGCCACGCGGGGCCCCCGCCGGATCCCACCGGTAGACCACCACCCGGGTGCCGTCCCGGGACACCAGCTCCGAGGTGTGGGCGGGCTCGACGGTGCTCATCCGGTTCCTCCTCAGCAGGTCGTGCACGGTGGTCGCGCCTAGTGACGGGGCCGCCGGTAGCCGCTAACGTACCGGGTGATCCTTATCAGGAACAGCGAGGTTTCTCATGGCAGCCCTGCGCGAGCGGCTCACCCCGGAACAGGCCGACTACGTGAAGGCCGTCGATGCGTTCTGCGAGCGGGAGTGCCCACCACACAAGCTGCGCGCGATGACCGCGGACGGCACCGTCGCCCACGACCACGCCCTCTACCGGAAGCTGGCGGCAACCGGCTGGCTCGGGTTGACCATCCCCGAGGAGTACGGCGGCTCGGGCGGCGAGCTGTCCGACGTCGCCCTGCTCACCGAACGCCTGTCCTACCACCGCCTGCCGGTCACCGGATACCTCACCACGGTCATCACCGCCCAGGCGCTGATCAGGTTCGGTACCGAGGAGCAGAAGCGGCGCGTGCTCCCCGCGGTGGCCCAGGGTGACGTGCTGTCCATCGCGATCACCGAGCCGGACACCGGATCGGACGCCGCGGCGGTACGCACCCACGCCCGCCGCCACGGCGACGGCTGGCGGATCAACGGCGAGAAGATCTACACCAGCAACGCCAACCATGCGCGCTGGGTCCTGGTGGTCACGCGCACCGACCCCGACGCGGCCAAGCACCGCGGCATCTCGCTGTTCCTGGTGCCGATGGACCGGGTGGAGGTGACCAAGCTGGACATGCTCGGACACATCGACACCACCATCACCCGCTACGCGGATGTCCGCGCCACCGACGCCGACATCGTGGGCGGGCTCGACGCGGGCTGGCAGGCGCTGGTACAGGGGCTCAACAGCGAGCGGATGATCATCGGTGCGGAGGCGGTCGGGGTCGGCCAGCGCGCGTTCGACGACGTGCTGCGTTATGTGAAGGAACGCCACCAGTTCGGGCAGCCCATCGGACGGTTCCAGGCGCTGCAGCACGGGCTCGCCGAGACGGCCACCAAGCTGCTCGCAGCGCGGCTGCTGGTCCGGCACGTCGCCGAACTGCTCGACGAGGGCGACCCGGCCCCGGCCGAGGCCTCGATGGCGAAGCTGTTCGCCACCGAGACGGCCAAGGAGGCCGCCCTGCAGGGCATGCAGTTCATGGGCGGGATGGGCTACAGCATGGAGAGCGACATGCAGTCCTACGTCCGCGACAGCCTCGTCATGACCATCTTCGGGGGCACGTCGCAGATCCAGAAGAACATCATCGCCGGGCAGCTCGGCCTCAACGGCTGACCAGCCCGCACCACGACCGGGGAGCACCATGACCGACGAGCTCAGCGACCGACTCGACGAGCTGGCCGCCCGCGACGACACCTGGGTCACCCGCGAGGTGCTGCAGCGCTACGTCGACCAGGGCGCCTGGACCGAGCAGAGTTTCGTGCACGACCTCGAGCGGCACGCGGCCGAGCGGCCGGACTCCCTGGCGATCATCGATGAGGACGGCCGGCGCACCAGCTACGGCGAATACGAGGAGCGGACCCGGCGGTTGGCGAGCTCGCTGCTGGGTCTCGGCCTGCGGCCCGGCGACCGGCTCGCGATGCAGCTGCCGAACTCGAGCGAGTTCTGCCTGACGTTGATGGCCTGCGCCCGGGTCCGGATCATCCCGGTGTTCCTGCACGTCGTCTACGACGAGCACGACCTCGACTACGTGCTGAACCTGACGGGGGCCCGGGCGCTGGTCGTCCCCGCCTCGTTCAAGGGCCGCGACTTCGTCCCGCTGGCCCGCACGATGCGCGACCGGATCGCCGTGCTGGAGCACCTCGTGGTGGCCGGCGGTGACGGCGACGACCTGCTCTCCTTCGAGGACCTGACCGCGGCGGAGCCCGCGCACGACATCGAAGCGCTGCGGCCCACCGGCGCCGACCCGTTCTTCATCATGTTCACCTCAGGCACCACGGGGCGGCCGAAGGCGGAGCTGCACACCCACGCCAACAACCTGTTCTGGATCCAGAGCTTCGAGCAGGGCCAGCAGTTCCCCCGCGACGCGCAGTGGATCATCGTCACGCCCATCGCGCACCTGACCGGGCTCGGCCTGGGCGTGCTCTCGGCCCTGCGGCGCGGAGCGGCGTTCACGCTGCTGACCGGCTGGGACGTCAACAGGTGCGTCGAGCTGCTCGAACGCGACGAGCCGACCTACCTGCTCGGGGCGGCGCCGATGCTCATCGACCTCGCCCGCTTCCCCGACCTCGGCTCCCGCGAGGTGCGGAGCCTGCGCGGCATCTGCTATGCCGGTGCCCCCTGCCCGGCCGAGACGCTGAACGCGCTCAACTCCCAGCTGGGCGCCGAGATCGCCGCGTTCTACGGCTACACCGAGGCCGGCGTCACCTTCATGACCCGGCCCGGCGACCCGATCTCGGTCACCAGTCGCAGCATCGGCTCGGTGCTCGACGGGGTCGAGATGCGACTGGTCGACGACGAGGGCAACGACGTCGAGCCGCCCGGCGAGGGCGAGCTCTGGTCGCGCGGGCCGAACTTCGTCGTGGGCTACTACGGCCAGCCGGAGACGACCGCGCGGATGTTCGACGCCGACGGCTGGTTCCGTTCCGCCGACATCGTCCGCATCGACGCCGACGGCTACGGCTACTTCGTGTCGCGCCGCGACGACCTGATCAACCGGGGCGGGTACAAGATCGACCCGCGGGAGATCGAGGAGCTGCTCTACGAGCACCCGCGGGTGGGCCAGGCCGCGGTCGTGGCCATGCCCGACGAGCGGCTCGGGCAGCGGGCCGCCGTCTTCGTCGTCCCCGCGACCCCGGGCGACGAGGTCGCACTGGCCGACCTGACCACCTTCCTCGAGGGGAAGGGGTTGAGCCGCACCAAATGGCCGGAGGCGGTCGAGCTGGTCGAGTCCTTCCCGATGACCAGCACCGGCAAGTTCATGCGGTACTCGCTGCGCGAGCGGGCCGAACAGCTGCGCCCGCAGCGATGACGCCGGTCCCGCCGTGATCGACCTGCGGGAGTTCGTCCGTCCCGGGGACACCGTGGCCTGGGGGCAGGCGGGCGGCGAGCCGCGGGCGTTGATCGGTGCGCTGCTGCTGCAGGCTCCGGGCCTGGGCGGGGTCACCGCGTTCGTGGGGATGACCTTCGACGACCGGCTCGCCGCGGCGCCCGGCGTGGCGCTGCGCTCCTACGGCGCCCTCGGCGTGCTCTCGGGCGGGCCGGTGGAGGTGCTGCGCTGCCACATGTCGTCGCTCCCCAGCCTCATCCGCTCCGGCCGTCAGCCGGTGGACGTGGTGTTCTGCCAGGTCTCACCGGCCGACGCGGACGGCTGTCACGGCCTCGGGGTGAGCGTGGACTACCTCATGGCGGCGGTCGGGACCGCGCGGGTGGTACTGGCCGAGATCGACCCGTCGGTGCCGGTGACGCACGGGCCGGGTCGGGTGCACGGCTCGGTGTTCGCCGCCACGGTGACCACCGACCGCGGGCCGACGCCGATCCCCGACCGGCCGGGAGGCGCGATCGAGGCCCGGATCGCCGCGCACGTCGCAGCGCTGGTCCCGGACGGGGCGGTGCTGCAGCTGGGCGTCGGCGGGCTGGCCACCGCCGTCGCAGGGGCGTTGCGTGGCCACCGCGGGCTGCGCGTGCACAGCGGGCTGGTCGGCGACTGGCTGGTCGATCTGGACGAGAGCGGTGCACTGGTCACCGGCGACGGGCCGCCGGCCGTCGTGGCGGGCACGGCGCTGGGCACCGACCGGCTCTACCGCTACCTCGACCGCAACCCCCGCGTCGAGATGCGGCCGGTCGAGCTGGTCCACCCGCCTACGGTCACCGCCGCCCTACCCGGGTTCGTCGCGGTGAACCAGGCGCTGCAGGTCGACCTCGACGGGCAGGTCGGCGCCGAGTCGGTGGCCGGCCGGTACCTCGGGGCGGTCGGCGGCCAGGTCGACTTCCTGCGCGGTGCCGCGATGTCGGCAGGCGGGGTGGGGATCGTGGCGCTGCCGTCGGTGACCACGCACGGCGCGTCCCGGATCGTCGAGCGGCTCGACGGTCCCGTCACCACCTCGGCGGCGGACGTCGGGTGGGTGGTCACCGAGCACGGTGCGGTCGACCTGCGCGGCCTGACCCGCGGCGAGCGGGCCCGCGCACTGCGAACCGTCGCCGACCCCTCCCACCGGCCCCGCCTCGCCGACGTGGCCCACCCCCTTTCCCCACCGCCGGCCACGGCGTCATAATCCTTATAATGAACGGAGACCCCCTTGGCGGCAGCCCACCCCTCCTTCCCGCTCCGCGAGGCGGACGGCGTCACGCGGATGTACGACCTCGGTCTGTGGGACGAGCACACCCTCGCCGTGCCCGACGACCGGCTGGGCGCGCGGGCCTGCGCCGTCGTCGTACCGGTCGCGGGTGCCGCACCCGACCTGGCCGGCATCTGCGCCTTCCTGCGCGAACGCGATGTGGCGGTGGTGACGCCGTCCGAGGAGCTCGTGCTCGTCGACGCACTGCCCACCAACGCCGGCGGCAAGATCGACAAGGCCGGGGTGCGCGATGCCGCGCTCGCCGAGCTCCGGTCCCGGCCCGGGCGTCCGACCATCCGACCCACCATGGAAGGAACCGCATGACCAGCCCGCTCGACCAGCTCACCGACACCCAGGCCGATCTCGTCGCCCGCGCCCGGGCGATCGCCCAGCAGGAGCTGCGCCCCCGCGCCGCCGAGTGGGACCGGCGCGCCGAGTTCCCGGAGGAGCAGTTCCAGCTGCTGCGCGAGGCCGGCCTGACCGGGCTCACCGTCCCCGTCGAGTACGGCGGCCAGGGCCTGGGGACCTTCGAGGCCTGCCTGGTGCTGGAGGAGCTGTCCGCGGGCTGCCTGGCCAGCGCGATGACGATCCAGATGCAGGTCAACGGGCCGCCCCGGGTGATCGCCCGGATCGGCACCGACGCGCAGCGCAAGGAGTACCTGCCACGGGTGGCGGACGGTTCGATGTGCTTCTCGATCGCCATGACCGAGCCCCAGGCCGGCTCCGACGGCACCGCGCTGCAGACCACCCTGCGCCCGCACGGCGACGGGTTCCTGCTCAACGGCGAGAAGTGCCACATCACCGGTGCGCTGCGGTCGGACGCCTTCCTCGTCTTCTGCCGGGCGCCCGACACCGCCGGCCCCGACGGCATCGGCGCGGTCCTGATCGACCGCGACGTGGAGGGCCTCGCCCCGATCGAGACCGAGCCGAAGATGGGCGGCCGCGCCGTCGCCGAGGGCATCATGCGCTTCACCGACGTCCCGGTGCGCGCCGACCAGGTCGTGCTCGAACCGAGGAAGGGCTCCCGGGACGGGGCCAGGTTCCTGATCCGCCAGTTCAACCCGGAGCGCTGCGGCAACGCGGCGATGTCGCTGGGCCTGGCCCGCAGCGCGCTGGACGACGCGGTCGCCTACGTCAAGCAGCGTGAGCAGTTCGGCCGGCCCATCGTGGAGTTCCAGGGACTGCAGTGGAAGATCGCCGACATGGCCACCGCCATCGACGCGGCCCGGCTGCTGCTCTGGCGCGCGGCCCGCACCGACGTCGAGGGCTTCCCCGGCATCCGGGAGACCGCGATGGCGAAGCTCGCCGCGAACGAGGCGGCCCTCATGGTCACCACCGAGGCCCTGCAACTGCTCGGCCACAAGGGTTACCTCACCCGGTACCCGATGGAACGCTACGTGCGCGACGCGTTCGGCCTGGGCATCGGCGGCGGCACCACCGCGGTCCTGCGCAACATGATCGCGGGCGAGGTCACCGGCGTCCGCGTCAGCCAGCGGAAGTCCTGATGGACCTGGCGCTGTCCGCCGAGGCCGTGACCTACCGGGACCAGCTGCGCGCGTGGGTCTCGGAGCACCTGCCCGAGCAGTGGCGCGACGTCCCGGTGGGCACCGGCGACGACGAGGCGTACGTCGCGATGCGCCGCGAGTGGGGGCGCATGCTGCACCGGGGCGGCTGGTTGGCGCCGCACTGGCCGGTGGCCCGCGGCGGGCGCGGGCTCGGCGTCGACGCACAGCTGGCGTTCCTCGACGTACTGGTCGCGGCGGGTGCCCCCGAGCAGATGAACACCAACGGGATGGGCATCTTCGCCCCGGCCCTGATGGCGTTCGGCACCGAGGCGCAGCAGGACCGCTACCTCGGCCCGATGCTGGCCCACGACGACATCTGGTGCCAGGGCTTCTCCGAGCCCGGGGCCGGGTCCGACCTGGCCGGGTTGGCCACCCGGGCGGTTCCCGACGGCGACCGGTTCGTCGTCTCCGGGCAGAAGGTGTGGACCTCCTACGCCCTGTTCGCCCAGCGCTGCTACCTGATGGTCCGGGTCGCCGGGGTGCCGGACGGCGTCACGATGGTGGTGCTGCACATGGACCGGCCGGGGGTCACCGTCAGGCCGCTGCGCAACATCACCGGCACCAGCGAGTTCTGCGAGGTCTTCCTCGACGAGGTCACCGTCGACGCCGACGACGTGGTGGGCGGGATCGGCGACGGGTGGCGGGTGGCCACGTACGCGCTCGCCCGGGAGCGATCGACCGGGTTGGCCCAGCGGGCCCTGCAACTGTCCCGCGAGCTGGAACTGATGAACGCCCGGCTGCACCGCGACGGCCACGCCGACGACGTGCTGGTCGACGCGTTCGTGCGCAGCCGGGCGGTGGACAGCACCGTGCGGCGGGTGCTCGCGACGGTCGCCGACGGAGGCGAGCCGGGGATGCTCGCACCGGTGGCCAAGCTGCTGTGGAGCGAGGGTCACCAGGCCCAGCTCGCCACTCTGGTCGAGGCGGCTGGCCCGGAGGTCACCGGCGCCGGCGAGGGCTGGTCGGACTGGCTGCGGGCCCTGCTGTTCAGCCGGGGGGAGACGATCTACGGCGGCACCTCGGAGATCCAGCGCAACCTGATCGCGAAGTCGCTCGGCATGCCGAGCGACCGCGGCTGAACGGACGAGGAGCGGGATGGACCACCGGATCGACGACGAGACGGCGGCGCTGCGCGCGGCGCTGCTGGAGTTCCTGCGCGAGCGGATGCCCGACCCCGGTGCGGAGCCCGGGCCCGGGACGCGGCTGGACGCCTGGCGGGAGCTGGTCGGGTCGGAGTGGCTGGAGCACTTCGCCTCCGCGGACCGTGCCGATCCGGCCGCGCGGGTCGCGGCGCTGCACGTGGCGGAGGCCTTCGGAGCGGTGCCGGTCACCGGGCCGGTCGACGTGGTCGCCGGCTACCTGCTGCCGCTTGCCCTGGCGACCACCTGGAGCGCCGGGCTCGACCGGCTGCGCGACGGGTCGCTGGTCACCGCGCTCGTGCCGGGGATCGACGCTCCCGGCCCCGACGCCGTGCCGCGCCGCCGGGCTCAGCGCCTGGCCGCGGTGCCCGACGGGCACGGGGTACGGGTGAGCGGCGTGCTGCCGCAGGTGGCCTGCGCCGCGGGCGCCGACGCGGTCGTCGTCGCCACGGAGTTCGGCGGGCGTCCGGCGGTGGCGCTCGTCGAGCTCGACCGCCCCGGGGTGGTCGTCGGCGAACCGTCCGGTGTGGACCTGCGCAGGCCGGTGGCCGACGTGGCCCTCGACGCCGTCGCGGTCGACGCCGCCGGGGTCCACGCCCCTCCCGACCTGCTCGATCGCGAGGACGCCTGCGCGGCCGGGCACAGCCTGTTCCTCGACGCCGAGGCCGTCGGCGGTGGCACGGAGGTGATCGCCCGCACGGTGGCCTACTGCACCGACCGGGTCCAGTTCGGCCGCCCGATCGGCTCCTTCCAGGCCGTCCGGCACCGGTTGGCCGACGTGACGGCGAAGGTCGAGGGTGCCCGTTCCCTCGCCTACCGCGTGGCCTGGGACCTCGCCGCAGCCGCCGCCGGCGCCCCCGCCGACGTGGTCGCCAGCCGAATGTGGTCCTCGGGCGCCTACCTCGCGGCGGGAGAGGCGGCGGTGCAGTGTCACGGCGGCGCGGGCTTCACGTGGGAGCAGGGCGTGCACGTGTTCTACCGCGCCGCCCTCGCCGGGCGCGGCGGCGCCGACCTCGCCGCGGCCCGCACCGCACTCGCTGCGCACCTGCGTGCGCTCGCCGGCCCGGCCCCGGCCGGCCCGGGCACCGGGCGCGCGGCCGAGCCCGTCGGGGCGACGGGAGGGGCGCACCGATGAGCGAACGGGTCGTGCTGGTCGACCGACCGGAGCCGGGTGTCACGGTGATCACCCTGAACCGGCCGGCCGCGCGGAACGCGGTCGGGTGGCAGACCTGGGAGGAGCTCGGGCCGGTGGTGTCCGAGGTGGCCGCCGACGACCGCTGCCGGTCGGTCGTGCTGACCGGGTCGGGCGGGTCGTTCTGCGCCGGTGGGGACGTCAAGTCCTCCCCGTCGCGCGGCACCGGGCTCGGGGCGCCTGCGGCTCGCCTGCTCGTCGGGCAGCGGGTGCTGGAGGACCTGCTCCGACTGCCCAAACCTGTGCTCGCCGCCGTCGAGGGCCCGGCGATGGGTATCGGCTGGAGCCTGGCGCTGGCCTGCGACGTCGTCGTCGCGGCCCGCGACGCGGTGTTCGGCGCGCCGTTCGTGCTGCGCGGGCTGGTGCCCGACGGCGGTGCGGCCTGGTTCCTGACCCGGGCGCTCGGCCGGCAACGGGCCTCGGCCCTGCTGCTCACCGGCGGCCGGATGACCGCGGCGGAGGCCGCCGCGGCGGGCCTGGTCGCGCATCAGGCGGAGCCGGGTGCCGCGCTCACCGACGCCGTCGCGATGGCCGCGGTCATGGCCCGCGGGCCGGCCGAGGCGCTGCGCCTGACGAAGGGGATGATCCGCGCCGCCGACGACCTGCCGCTGGAGCGCTTCCTCGAGGTCGAGTGGCTCTCGGCGACACTCGACATCACCGGTCCCGACGCCGTGGAGGGTCGTGCCTCCTTCGTCGAGAAACGCGAACCCGACTTCTCCGCCGTCCGGGACAGCCCGCTGTAGCGCCTGCCGCGGCACGGCCGTGGCGGTGGCCGACCCGAAGGGGACACCGATGGACTTCGAGCAGGACGAGGATCACGACGCACTGCGCAAGGGCGTGCGCGAGCTGATCGCCCGTTACGACGACGCGTACTGGTCGGCGTGCGACGCCGAGCACCGCTTCCCGACCGAGTTCTACCGGACACTCGCCGACGGCGGCTGGCTCGGCGTGGCGATCCCGGAGGAGTACGGCGGCGCCGGGCTGGGCATCACCGAGGCGGCGCTGCTGCTGCAGGAGGTCGCCTCCTCGGGTGCGGCGATGAACGGCTGCAGCGCCATCCACCTCACGCTGTTCGGGATGAACCCGCTGGTCAAGCACGGGTCGGCGGAGCTGCGTCGGGAGCTGCTCCCCCGGGTCGTCTCCGGCGACCTGCACGTGTCCTTCGCGGTCACCGAGCCCGACGCCGGCACCGACACCAGCCGCATCACCACCCGGGCCCGCCGCGACGGCGACGGCTACGTCGTGGACGGGCGCAAGGTCTGGATCACCAAGGCCCAGCAGGCGGAGTACCTGCTGCTGCTGACCCGCACCACCCCGTTGGAGGACTGCGCCAAGCGCACCGACGGGATGACGCTGTTCATGGCACCGATGGACCGCTCCGCCATCGACGTCCGCGAGATCCCCAAGATGGGCCGCAACGCCGTCAACTCCAACGAGCTGTTCATCGACGGCCTGCGGGTGCCCGAGGCGTGTCGCATCGGGGAGGAGGGCCAGGGCTTCCGCTACCTGCTCGACGGTCTCAACCCCGAACGCATCCTGCTCGCCCACGAGTCGGTCGGCATCGGGCGTTCGGCGGTGGACCGGGCCGTCACCTACGCCAGGCAGCGGGTGGTGTTCGACCGCCCGATCGGGCAGAACCAGGGCATCGCGTTCCCGCTCGCCGAGGCCACGATGCGGCTCGACGCCGCCGAGCTGGTGGCCCGCAAGGCGGCATGGCTCTACGACCGCGGCCGGCCCTGCGCCCGCGAGGCCAACTCGGCGAAGTACCTGGCGGCCGACGCCGCGTTCTTCGCCGCCGACCGTGCCGTGCAGACCCACGGCGGTTTCGGCTACGCCGTCGAGTACCACGTGGAGCGTTACTTCCGGGAGGCGCGGCTGATGCGGATCGCGCCGATCTCCCAGGAGATGGTGCTCAACTACGTCAGCGAACACGTTCTCGGGCTGCCCCGGTCGTACTGACCACGCTCGCACCGGCCGCCGCGCCGACCGCGGAGCAGCTCGACGAGGAGAGGACCGAACCCGTGACGACCACCGAGACGCGGTTCCACGAGGAGGTCCGTTCGTGGCTGGCGGACGCGCCGGCGGCGGACCGGGGACGCGGCCGGTCCGCGGCCCCGACCGGGCGCGCCCCGATGTGCCGGACGGCGTTCTGATGACCGCGGGGGTCCGCCTCGACGGGCGGGTGGTGCTGATCACCGGGGCCAGCCGCGGGTTGGGCCGCGGGTACGCGCTCGACCTGGCCCGTCGCGGCGCCGCGGTCGCGCTCAACGCCCGTGACGGGGACGCGCTGGCGGCGCTGCGCGCGGAGATCGAGGCGGCGGGCGGGCGGGCCGCCGTGGCCGCGGGCGACGTCGGCGCGCCCGGCGTGGCCGAGCAGGTCCTGGAGGCCGCGACCGCGCTCGGCCCGCTCGACGCCGTGGTGAACAACGCGGGGGTCAACCGGGACCGGACGGTGGCGAGGATGTCCGACGAGGAGTGGCACTCGGTGATCACCGCCAGCCTCGACGGCACGTTCTTCGTGTGCCGGGCTGCGGTACGGGCCTGGCGGGCCGCCGGGCGCGGCGGCCGGATCGTCAACACCGCCTCGGTCGCGGGCCTCGTCGGCAACGTGGGCCAGGCGAACTACGCCGCGGCGAAGGCCGGGATCATCGGCTTCTCGCTCAGCCTCGCCCGCGAGGTCGCACCGTCGGGCATCACCGTCAACGTCGTGTCCCCGCGGGCGGTCACGGAGATGAGCGAGTCGATCCCGCCGGAGCGCCGCCGGGCCTTCTACGAGATGCAGTCCCGCACGAACACCCTGGGTCGGCCGGGCACCCCGGAGGACGTCGCTCCGGTGATCGCGTTCCTGTGCAGTGCGGAGGGCGCCTACCTGACCGGGCAGACCCTCACCGTCACCGGCACTCCGGGCACGTCGGTGGGGTGAGGGTCGGGATCGGCGGGCATCAGCCCGTGGCGAACCAGACCGACTTCTCGCGCGTGAAGTGGCTCATTCCCGAGAAGCCCCCCTCCCGCCCGAACCCGGAGTCCTTGTAGCCGCCGAACGGCACCGCCGGGTGCAGCAAATTGTAGGAGTTGATCCAGACGTTGCCCGCCTCGATCCTCGTGGCGAACCGCAGCGCGCGCTCGACGCTGCGGGTGAAGACGCCCGAGCCGAGACCGTACGTGGCGTCGTTCGCGATGCGCAGCGCATCGTCCTCGTCGGCGAAGGACATGACCGAGAGCACCGGGCCGAAGATCTCCTCGCGGGCGATCCGCGCGGTGGGCTCGACGTTGTCGAACACTGTCGGGGTGACGTAGAAGCCGGGCCGGTCCGGCCTCGACCCGCCGGTCACGAGATCACCGCCCTCGTCCCGGCCGACCTGCACGTACCCCTCGATCCGGTCCCGGTGCGCGGCCGAGATCACCGGGCCGAGGACGGTCGACTCGTCGGCCGGGTCGCCGATCCTCAGCCCGCCGGCCGTGGCGACCACGGCATCGAGCAGTTCGTCGTGCACGGCGCGGTGCACGAGCAGGCGCGAGCTGGCGGTGCACATCTCCCCGGCGTTGAGGAAGATCCCCAGGAAGGCCGCCTTGGCCGCACCCGCGATGTCGGCGTCGTCGAACACGACCAGCGGCGACTTCCCGCCCAGCTCCATCGTGCAGGTCTTGAGCTCCCCGCCCGCGGTGGCCGCCACCGTGCGCCCGACCGCGTCCGAGCCGGTGAACGACACGTGGCCGACACCGGGGTGGCGCACCAGCGCCTCGCCCGCCGCCGACGCGGCGTCGGTCACCACGTTCACCAGCCCCGGAGGGATGCCGGCCTCCAGCGCCACCTGGGCGAGCGCCAGCGCGGACAGGGACGCGAGCGGCGACGGCTTGATCACGATGGCGTTGCCGGCGGCCAGTGCGGACACCGCCTTCCCCGCCGCGCCGACGAGCGCGAAGTTCCACGGCGTGATGCCGGCGACGACACCGATCGGCCCGCGCAGCACCATCGTCACGAACCGGCCGGAGACCGGGATGGTACGGCCCTCGAGCTTGTCGGGCATGCCGGCGTAGTAGCGCATGTTCTCCATCAGCATCGACCCGTCCACGGCGCGGGCCGTGGCGATCGGCTTGCCGACGTCGAGGCTCTCGATCTTCACGAGGTCCTCGACCCGTTCCTGGCAGAGGTCGGCCCAGCGCCGCAGCAGCCCGGCCCGGGTGGCGACCGACCGCCTCGCCCAGGCGCGCTGCGCCTCGCGCGCGACCCCGACGGCGTGGTCGACGTCCGCCGCGCCGCCCGCGGGCAGCCGCGCGATCACCGACCCGTCCGCCGGGTTGTGCACCGCGAAGGTCTCGCCGCTGCGGGCGTCGAGCAGTTCCCCGCCCACGACCATCTTGTCGACCAGCAGCGCGGGCGTCGGGGCGGCGTCGGTCACCTGGGTCATGCGGGGCCTCCCTGGGCCAGATCGAGCACGGGTCGTTCGGCACTGCGGTTCGACACGGCGTCGGCGAACGCCGCGTCGATGTCGTCGAGGGCGTAGCGGTGGCCGGAGCCGAGACGGGTGATGACGGGGTCGGTACGCAGGTCGCCGAGCATCCCGACGACGTCGCGGAGGATCTGCGGGTCGTAGAGCGCGACCCCGACCAGTGAGATGTTGCGCATCAGCAGTGCCAGCGCCGGCACGTGGAACACGTCGGAACCGCGGGTGATCTGCCCCATCTCGATGTAGCGGCCACCGCGGGCGAGCATCCGGACCCCCTCGTCGACCACGCCCGGCGCCCCGGCGACCTCCAGGACGACGTCGGCGCCCCCGCCGGTGAGCTCCCGCACCCGCTCGACCCGTGCGGCCGCGTCACCGATCTCGGTGACGTCGACGGTGGCGTCGGCACCCAGCGCCGTGGCGGCGGCGAGCCGGTCGGCCATCGCGTCGACGGCGACGACCAGGCCCGCCCCCATCCGCTTCGCTGCGGCGACCGCGTAGAGGCCCAGCCCACCGGCGCCCTGCACGACGACCCGCTCGCCCGGGCCGACCCCGCCGCGCACCAGCCCCATCCAGGACTGGGCGGCCGCACAGTTCGCGCTGATGCCGTGCTCGGGTGTCATCCCCTCGGGAATCTTGAGCACGTACTGGCCGCGGCGCAGGTGGTAGTAGTCGGCGAACCCGCCGACGAAGTGCGGCGGTCGCGACGGGGGGCGCAGCAGGCCGCCCATCACCTGCTCGCAGGCGTTCGCCCGGCGCTGCGTGCAGGCGTGACAGCGCCCGCACGGCCGGAAGTAGGCGAAGACGATCGGGTCCCCCTCGGCCAGCGGCTGCCCGGCGGAGTCGGTGGTGACCCCGGAGCCGAGCCGCTCCACATGGCCGACCGTCTCGTGACCGAGCAGCAGGCCGTTCGCCGCGAGGTCCTCCACGACCGGGTCCGCACCGCGCCAGTAGTGCACGTCCGAGCCGCAGATGCTCGTGTAGTCCAGCCGGGCGAGCACTTCGCCCGGCCCGGGGTCGAGCACCGGGTACTCGGCCAGCTCGAAGGGCTTCCCGGCGCCGAAGAAGATCGCAGCGCGCCCCGTTGCTCCCATGCGGTCCCTCTCGACACGGTTCTCCCGATCGGCCACGGTCGACGGTAGGTCGCGGTAGTGCCCGCCGGATGACGCGATACGGGACACCCGCGGTCCCCGTCGGGCCGGCCGGTGACCGGAACACCGCCCGGAGCGGATCCCGCCGTCAGCGGTCGTCAAGTCCGACGGCGACCGGACCGGATCGAGGAGTGCCTTCGCCGTTCCACCGTTGTACGCTAACGACCGTTAACATGCTGTCCGTTCGACGAGGAGCGCATATGGCACACCACCATCGGTACCTGTCGCACCCGGTCACCGGAAAGATCGCCACCTCATGACCGCGGCGATGCCCGCTCCGCTGGAGATCGCGGGTACCGGCCGGCTCGCCGGCAAGGTGGCCATCGTCACCGGAGCGGCCGGTGCGGGCATCGGCCAGGCCGTCGCCCGACGCTACGCGGCCGAGGGTGCCAGGGTGCACACCATCTCCGGCGGCATGTACTACAAGGCATGAGCACCTACGGCGTGTCGGTCCTCGGTGCCGACCTGAGAACGCTCGTCGACACGGCGCAGGCGGCCGACCGCGCCGGCTTCGATGCGGCCTGGGCCTCGGAGTTCTACTCGCGCTCCGGGTCGATCTCGATGGCGGCCATGGCCGGCCGCACCCAGCGCTGCCGACTGGGGTCCTCGATCATGTACGGCATCGGGCGCAGCCCGCTCGTGCTGGCCACCGAAGCCCGCGACCTCGACGAGCTCTCCGGCGGCCGGGTCGTGCTGGGTCTCGGCAACGGCACGAAGCGGATGATGAGCGACTGGCACAGCGTCGCCGACACCTCCGCGCCCGCCCTGCGCATGGAGGAGCTCGTCGGGCTGATCCGCCGCATCTGGAACCTGCACGAGGGCCCGGTGCGGCACGAGGGCCGCTTCTACCACATGAACCTGGTACCGACCGGCGAGCTCGAACCTCCGCAGCGGACCGTCCCGATCGTCACGGCCGGGGTGCGTCCGCGGATGTGCGAGGTCGCGGGCCGGGTGGCCGACGGCCTCGCCGGGCACCCTTTGTTCACCACCACCTACGTGGAGGAGGTCGTCCGGCCGGCCATCGCGAAGGGGGCCGCGCATGCCGGGCGGGACCCGCGCGACGTCGAGCTGATCTCGATGGTGATCTGCGCGATCCACGACGATCCCGAGGTCGCGCGCCGCGAGGCCGCCCAGCAGATCGCCTTCTACTCCTCGGTCAAGTCCTACGACACGGTGCTCGACGTCAACGGCTTCACCGCCCAGGGCGAGGCCATCCGGGAGGCGTTCGGGCGCCGCGACCTGCCCGCGATGTTCGCCGCCGTCACCGACGACATGATCGACACGATGGCCGTGGCCGGCACCGCGGAGCAGGTGCGCGCCGGGCTGAAGCGCTACGAGGGGGTACTCGACCACATCATGCTGTACTCACCGTCCATCGGGCTCGCCCCGCAACGCGTCCAGGAGAACCTCGACAGCTTGATCCGCGAGTGCGCGCCCACCGCAGGAGGCGACGGAAATGGCTGAGGACTCACTCACCGGCCGGGACCTGGGGACCATGACGTTCCCGGTGGACCGGTCCAAGGTCCGCGAGTTCGCCCGTGCGCTGGGCGATCCCGACCCGGTCTACACCGACGTCGACGCGGCACGCGCCGCGGGTTTCAGCGACATCCCGGTGCCGCCGACGTTCGTCGTGTCCTCGGCGCACTGGCGCGAGGAGGACAACATGGTCGCCACCCTCGGGCTGGACCTGCGCCGCGTGCTGCACGGCGAGTGCGGCTGGGAGTACCACGGCCCGGTGGTGGTGGGCGACGAGCTCACGGCCTCGCGTCGGGTGTCCGGCGTCTCCACGCGCGAGGGCAGGCGCGGCGGGACGATGACCATGGTCTCGATCGAGACCGACTTCACCAACCAGCGCGGCGAGCTCGTCGTCCGCCAGACCGACGTGCTCGTCGAGACCGGAGGCTGACCCGGTGAGCAGCACCACCCGGGCGGCGACCCCCACCTCACCCGTCGCCCTCGCCGTCGGCGACGAGATGCCGGCCTCGGAGTTCGGGCCGCTGACCCGCTCGCACATCGTCCGGTACGCCGGCGCGGGCGGGGACTTCAACCCGATCCACCACGACGAGGAGTTCGCGCGCTCGGCCGGGATGCCCGGGGTGTTCGGCATGGGCCTGCTGCACGGCGGCCTGCTCGGGCAGCGGCTGGCGGCCTGGGTGGGCCTGGCCGCCCTCCGGGCCTACCGGATCCGCTTCACCGGCCAGGTCTGGCCCGGCGACGTGCTGGGCTTCACCGGCACCGTCACCGACATCCGCGAGCAGGACGGCGAACGGCTCGCCGACCTCGCGCTGGTCGTGACCCGCCAGAACGGCGACCCGGCGATCAGGGCGACCGCCGTCGCACGGATCGCCTAGTGCGCGGCGCCCGACCAGCGGACCGGCCCGGTTCTCCGGCCGGACCACACCACCGACGGAAAGGACGACCGTGAGCACTGCGACCACCGACGTCACCGGTCTCGGGATGGCCTTCGGGACGCTCGAGGAGGGCCGGGCCTGGGCCGGTCGCACCTCCGAGCCCAAGCAGGCCTGGTTCCCGATCGACCGGTCGATGGTCCTGTACTACTGCTCGCTGGTGGAGGACGCGAACCCGCGGTACTGGGAGGGCGACGAGTGCCCTCCCGGCCTGCTGATGACCCTGGGCTTCAACCCGCAGTGGACCCCCGAGCACCTGCACCGCGACGACTCGCTGTTCGCGCTCAGCGTGCCCCTGCCGGGACACCACATCATCAACGCCTCCACCACCACCGAGCTGGAGCGCCGGCCCCGGGTCGGCGACCACGTGTCGATCGTCGAGGAGATCGTCTCGGTGTCGCCGGAGAAGACGACCCGGATCGGCACCGGGGTGTTCATCACCTCGCTGACCACCTACAGCGACCAGCACGGCGAGGTCATCGCGCGCAACACGAACGTGCTGTTCCGCTACGACATCGCCGAGCCCGCAGCCGGGACCGAGGAGCAGGCATGACCACCACCACCGCCGCGGGACTGCGGTTCGACGACGTCGCGGTCGGCGACGAGATCACCCCGGTCTCGATCCCGGTCACCTACAAGCGGATCTGCATGAACGCCGCCGCCACGTGGGACTGGTTCCCCGGCCACCACGATCCCGAGTACGCACGCAGCCAGGGCCAGCAGACGATCTACCTCTCGACCCTGTTCTTCCACGGCTTCATCGACCGCGGGCTCGGCGACTGGGCCGGACCGGACGCGCTGCTGCGCCGGCGCAAGATCTCGATGACCAGGTCGATCTACCCGGGACAGACCGCGACCCTCACCGGACGCGTCGTCGGCAAGCGCGAGGTGGACGGCACCGGCCTGGTCGACCTGGAGCTGATGGTCTCCAGCGAGGAGGGGCCGTGCGTGCCCAGCGAGGCGACCCTGCAGCTCCCGACCGGGCAGGGGTGATCATGGATTCCGACGGGCGCCGCGGCATCGTCTCCTACGGCGCCTACCTCCCCTTCCACCGCCTCGACCGGGCGGCGATCCGGGCGACCCTCGGCCAGGGCGGCGGCACGGGCACCCGCACGGTGGCCGCCTACGACGAGGACTCGACGTCGATGGGCGTCGAGGCCGCCCGCCGGGCGCTGTGGGGCGCGCCGGCGCCCGAGTCGCTCTACTTCGCCACCACCGCACCCGCCTACGCCGACAAGACCAACGCCACCGCGATCCACGCGGCGCTGGGCGGCAGCCGGGAGGGTTTCGCCACCGACCTCGGCGCGGCGGTCCGTGGCGCGTCCGGTGCCCTGCGGGCCGCCGCGGCCACCGGCGGCATGGCTGTGCTGTCCGACATCCGGACCGGGCGTCCCGGCTCGGCGGACGAGGCGGCCGGGGGCGACGGCGCCGTCGCGTTCGCGTTCGGCACCGGCGAGCGGGTCCTCGCCGAGATCGTCGCCCAGGCCTCGGTGTCCGCGGAGTTCCTGGACCGCTGGAGGGTGCCGGGCGAGCCCTACAGCCGGGTGTGGGAGGAGCGCTTCGGCACCCAGGCCTACCTGCCGCTGATCACCGACGCCGTGACGCGGGCCCTCAAGTCCGCGCAGCTCGAGGCGCCGACCCACGTCATCGTGTCCTCGCCGCAGGCCCGGGCGGCCCGGGCGGCGCTCGGCGCGTTCCCGAAGGCCGCGCGCGCCGACGGGCTGGAGCAGGAGGTCGGGTTCGCCGGTGCCGCGCATGCCGGTCTGGTACTCGCCGACGTCCTGGACCGGGCCGCGCCGGGTGACACCGTCCTGCTCGTCGTGGCCGCCGACGGGGCCGACGCCACCGTCCTGCGGGTAACCGACGCGATCACCCGCCGCCCCACCGGCGACGGGGTGCGCGACCAGCTCGCCGTCTCCCGCCCGGTGTCCTACCCGGACTTCCTGACCTGGCGCGGGTTCCTGGACCGCGAACCCCCGCGCCGCCCCGACCCGGAGCGACCCGCCGGACCGCCCGCGGCGCGCTCGCAGCGCTGGAAGTACGCGTTCGAGGGATCGCGCTGCCTATCCTGCTCCACGGTCAACGTCCCCCCGCAGCGGGTGTGCGTGCACTGCGGCGCCGTCGACCGCGCCGAGCCGGTCCCGCTCGCGGCCACCCGGGCCACCGTGGCCACGTTCACCATCGACAAGCTGGCCTTCTCCCTCGCCCCGCCCGTCGTCGACGTCGTCATCGACTTCGACGGCGGCGGCCGCTACGGGTGCCAGCTCGCCGACGCCGACCCGGCCGCGGTCGCGATCGGCGACCGGGTGGAGATGACCTTCCGCCGCTTCCACACCGCCGGTGGCGTGCACAACTACTTCTGGAAGGCACGTCCCGTCAGGAAGGAGCACTAGTCATGGCCAGCAACGGTATCCGCGACAAGGTCGCCATCGTCGGCATGGGGTGCACCCCCTTCGGCGAGCACTGGGACCGCTCGGTCGACGACCTGCTCATCGACGCCGTCACCGAGTGCATCGGCTCCGTGCCCGGCGTCGAGAAGGACGACATCGACGCCTTCTGGCTCGGGACGATGGGGTCGGGGTCCTCCGGCCTCACCCTGTCCCGGCCGCTCAAGATCGGCTACCGGCCCGTCACCCGCGTGGAGAACTACTGCGCCACCGGTTCGGAGTCGTTCCGCAACGCCGCGTACGCGGTGGCGTCGGGCGCCTACGACTGCGTGATGGCCGTCGGGGTGGAGAAGCTCAAGGACTCCGGGTTCTCCGGTCTGGTCATCCCGACCCCGGCGAACGACGGCACCGAGTCCGAGCTCACCGCACCCGCGATGTTCTCGCTGCTGGCCCCCTCGTACGCGAAGAAGTACGGCGTCGACGCGGACCTGATGAAGGAGGTGATGACCCACATCGCCTGGAAGAACCACCTCAACGGGGCGAAGAACCCCCGTGCCCAGTTCCGCTCCGAGGTCGCCAAGGAGACGA
This sequence comes from Pseudonocardia sp. DxW, assembly GCF_058448985.1. Lineage (NCBI taxonomy): Bacteria > Bacillati > Actinomycetota > Actinomycetes > Pseudonocardiales > Pseudonocardiaceae > Pseudonocardia > Pseudonocardia sp. DxW. Next base: position 181,551 of record NZ_JBZFLK010000010.1, read on the forward strand.
TCTCCTGCTCGCCGCTGGTGGCCGGCCAGCTCGGCATCTTCGACTGCTCGGGGGTGTCCGACGGCGCGGCCGCGGCCCTGATCGTGCGGGCCGAGGACGCCCACCGCTACACCGACCGGCCGATCTACATCAAGGCGCTGTCGTTCGTGGCCGGCCCGGCCGAGGGACCGCTCGACCCGGCCTACGACTACACGACGTTCACCGAGGTCGTGCGCTGCGCCGAGGACGCCTACGCGCAGGCCGGGGTCAAGGACCCGCGCACCGAGATCTCCATGGCCGAGGTGCACGACTGCTTCACCCCCACCGAGCTGGTGCTGATGGAGGACCTCGGGTTCTCCGAGCGCGGCCAGGGCTGGAAGGACGTCCTGGAGGGCTTCTTCGATCTCGACGGCGGCCTGCCGATCAACCCCGACGGCGGCCTGAAGTCCTTCGGCCACCCGATCGGCGCCAGCGGGCTGCGGATGCTGTTCGAGATGTGGCTGCAGCTGCGGGGCGAGGCCGGCGAGCGGCAGCTCGCGAGCCCCCGGCTCGGGATGACGCACAACCTCGGAGGCGCGCCGGGCGCCTGCGTCTCGTTCGCCTCCATCGTCGGGGCCGAACGCGACTGACGCCCCGCACCGGACCACCGTCGGCCCTGCGACGGGCCCGGTCCCGTGCCGTCGGGTCGGCGTCGACGCCGACCCGACGGCATCCGTCAGGTGATCGCGAACCCCGCGTAGTCCTTCGCGGCGGACTCCTCCCACTTCGTGAGGTAGGTGGGCAGGCCGCCCGGGTAGTTGAGCATCTGCCGGGTCTTGCCGGGGATGTTGGCCCCCATGTACCAGGAATCGGCCCGGTCGAACAGCGAGGGTCCCACCAGCTCGGCCACGTGCTCGCGCCACGCGTCCTCCGCCCCGGTCTCGGCCTCGACCCGCGTGCGGCCGCTGCGCAGCAGGTCGTCGATCATCCGGACGATCAGCTCGCCCTGGATCTCGGCGCAGGTCGGCCCGTTGCAGAACCCCGACGGGCTCTGCGGCCCGTAGAGGAACAGCAGGTTCGGGAAGCCCGCGGTGGCCACGCCCAGGTAGGCGCTGACGCCGTCGGCCCACTTCTCCCGCATGGTGATCCCGCCGGTGCCCCGGATGTCGATCGCCGTCAGCCCGCCGGTGACCGAGTCGAACCCGGTGGCCAGGACCAGCACGTCGAGCTCCACCTCGCCGGCCGCGGTCCGCACCCCGGTGGCGGTGACCTCCTCGATCGGGCTCTCCCGCAGGTCGACGAGGGTGACGTTGTCCTGGTTGTAGGCCTCGTAGTAGTTCTGCTCCAGCGACGGGCGCTTGACGCCCAGCGGGTGGATCGGGACCGCCGGTGCCAGCTTCTCGGCGACCGCCGGGTCGTCGACCCGCTCCCACACCTTCTTCCGCCAGAACTCGTAGGCGGTGTCGTTGGCCTTGCTGTCGAACAGCACGTCCTGGAAGGTGCCGAGCCAGAAGGTGAACCCGCCCATGCCCCAGATGCGCTCGTAGGTGGCCTCGCGCTCCTCGGGCGTGACGTCCAGAGCCGACACGGGCAGGAAGTCGTAGTCGAAGCCGCCGAAGGTCGTGGTGCGAATGGCGTAGCGGGCCGCCTGGCCGTCCTTGGTCTCCTGCTGCTGCTCGGGGGTGAGCGTCTGCTGGCCCATCCGGAACGCCAGGTTCGGCGTGCGCTGGAAGACGGTGAGCTCGGCCGCGTCGCGGGCCGCCTCCTGGATGACCTGCACGCCACTGGCCCCGGTGCCGATCACCCCGACGCGCTTGCCGGTGAGATCGACACCGGACTGTGGCCACAGTCCGGTGTGGTGGCACTCACCGCGGAAGGACTCCAGCCCGGGGATCGGCGGGATGTAGGGCTTGGAGCCGAAACCGGTGCACGGCACCAGGAAGGTGGCCCGCACCGTCGATCCGTCGGCGGCCCGCACGACCCACTGCTTGCGCTCCTCGTCGAACTCGGCCGAGGTGACCCTGGCGTCGAACCGGATGTCCTTGCTCAGGTCGAGCTTCTCGTCGAGGTAGTCGAAGTACCTCCGGACCTCGCTCCAGTCCGGGAACCGCTCGGAGTACTCCCAGTCTTTCCAGAGGTCCTCCCGCGAGAACTGGTACATCGGCCCGTCGCTGTCGACGCGGGCCCCCGGATAGCAGTTCCAGTACCAGATGCCGCCGATCCGCGAGCCGGCCTCGTAGACCTTCACCGAGTACCCGAGCGAACGCAGCCGGTCGAGCTGGTAGATGCCGGCGAATCCGGCGCCGATCACGAGGACGTCGAGCTCCTCGACCGTGTCCGACTGGGTCTGACTCATGCATGCTCCCCTCGTGACCCCGGGCGGTCGTCCCCGCCCCGGGGTCGGTGTGGTGGGCCGCGTCACACGGCCCGGCCCCATCGTGCGACAGGAACGGCCCGGAAAAGTGTCGCGCAACGGGACATGTGCCGACCCTCAGCGCGGACGCAGGCCCATGCCCCGGGCGATGTGGTTGCGCTGCATCTGCGACGCGCCGGCGGTGACCGTGGTGATGCGCGCGTCGCGGAATTCGCGCTGCCTCGGAACCTCCGTCATGGACGAGCAGCCGCCGAGCACCTGCATGCCCTTGCCCGCGACGTCGACGGCGGTCTCGGACGGAACAGCTCGGCCATCACCACCTGCCGCCGCGCGGGCCGTCCCCGCGCGACCAGCGTCGCGGCCCGGTAGGTCGACAGGCGGGCGGCGTCCGCCGGCGGCCCGGCAGCCTGCGCGATCGCCTGCGAGTCTCCGATCGGCCTGCCCGAGCAACTCGCGCCCCGCGCGTGCACCGGCACGTGGGTCGACGACGGTCGGGTGGGATCCACGTCGTCCACCCGACGGGAGCAGTCTTGCCGACCTGCACTACCAGGATGATGATCCGGATGGATCTGTCACCCGGTTCCTCGTCACCGGGGGCGGCACCCGGACCGTGCTCGCGCGCCACCACACCGTCGACCGAGCGGTGCTGGAAGGGATCAGGGCCGACTACGACGCGATTCGGGCGAAGGCCAAGGCGCTCAGCGGCTTCCCGTGGCAGCACAACGGCCGCTCGGCAGTGGAAGCCACCCCCGAGGAGGTCCGGGAGACGTTCGAGGAGCTGTGGGGACCAGGGCGGGTTCCGGTTCGTGTTCGGCTCCTACCGCGACCTGGCCACCGACATCAGGGCCAACGACCTCGCCGCCGACTTCGTCCGGCAGAAGATCCGCGAGACCGTGTCCGACCCGGACACGGCCGCGAATCTGATGCCGACCGACCATCCGTTCGGCGGTCGGCGGCCGATCATCGACACCCACTACTGCGAGACCTACAACCGGGACGACGTGACACTCGTCGACCACGAGGATCGACATCACCGGCCGCGGCGGCCGGGCGCTGCGCGACGCGTGGGCCGAGGGGCCGAGCACCTACCTGGGACTGGCCGTCGCCGGGTTCCCCAACATGTTCACCATCACCGGTCCCGGCGCCACCTTCGGCAACCTGCCGGTGTCCATCGAGCACCACGTCGAGTGGATCGCCGCCTGCATCGAGGACGCCCTGCGCCGCGATCTCGCCGTGGTCGAGGCCCGGTACGAGGCTCAGCAGCGGTGGGCGGACCACGTGCGGGCCCAGGCCGAGCGCATCGTTGCCGGGCCGTCGGGGAGCTGGTACGACGGGGCGAACATCCCCGGCAAGGCGCGCAGGCCGCTGTTCTTCTTCGGCAGCTTCGGTCTCTACCGTCGCACGTGCGAGGATGTCGCGGCGAACGGCTACGAGGGCTTCGACCGGCACCCGTCGGCCTGACCCGGCGGATCTGGGCGCCGCAACGAGGAGCGGCCCGGCGGGCGGACCTCGACGAGGAGGACCTGTGGACACCCGGACACCCGATCCCCGCACCGGTGGCGGGCCGCAGGTCCACCGCACCCCCGAGGACATCGGCACGGCCGTGCGGGCCCTGCGCGCGAGCGGCCGCCGCATCGCGTTCGTGCCGACGATGGGTGCGCTGCACGCCGGGCACCGCGAGCTGATCCGACACGCCCACCGGGCCGACGGCGACGCGGCGACGGTCGTGTCGATCTTCGTCAACCCGCTGCAGTTCGGGGCCGGGGAGGACCTCGACCGCTACCCGCGACCGCTGGAGGCCGATCTCGCCGCGTGCCGGGACGAGGGCGTCGAGCTGGTGTTCCTGCCCGGGGTCGGGGACATGTACCCCGAGGGTGCGGACACCACCGTCGTGCCGGGCCCGCTGGGCGCGCAGCTGGAGGGTGCCGTCCGGCCCGGCCACTTCGCCGGGGTGCTCACCGTCGTCGCGAAGCTGTTCCACATCGTCTCACCGGACCTCGCGTACTTCGGCGAGAAGGACTACCAGCAGCTCGCGCTGATCACCCGGATGGTGCGCGACCTGAACTTCCCGCTGTCCGTGGTGCCCGTCCCCACCGTCCGGGAGCCGGACGGGCTGGCCCTGTCCAGCCGCAACGTGTACCTCACCCCGGCCGAACGCTCCCGCGCCGCGACGCTGTACCGCGCGCTGACGGCGGGCGCCGCCGCGGCGGCGGACGGTCCGGCCGCCGTGCTCGACGCGGCGCGGGCGGTGCTCGAGCGGGACGGTGGCCTCGCGGTGGACTACCTGGAGCTGCGCGGCGCCGCGCTGGACGTCGACCCGGGGCCCGGCCCGGCCCGGCTGCTGGTGGCCGCACGGCTGGGCACGACCCACCTCATCGACAACATCGGCCTGCACCTGTAGCGGACGGCCCCGGGCGAGGACGTGCCGGGACCGGTCCGCTGCCGCTGGGCGTCCACCGGCGGCAGGTCAGCCGCTCATCGTCAGCCCGCCACTGGCCGACAGCGTCTGACCGGTGATGTAACCCGCCGCGTCCGAGGCGAGGAACACCACGGCCGGCGCGACGTCGTCGGGGGTGCCCATCCTCCGCATCGGCACCGCCTTGGTCATCGCGGCGATGATGTTCCCGGAGCGCTCGCCTGCGGTGATCTGGCGCAGCAGCGGGGTGTCGGTGGGTCCGGGGCAGACCGTGTTGGCCGAGATGCCGTGCTTCGCGAACTCCCGCGCGATGGTCTTGGTGAACCCGATGACGCCGCTCTTGGCCCCGGAGTACACCGACTCCATCGACGAGCCGACGCGGCCCGCGTCGGAGGCGATGTTGACCACGCGGCCGTACCGGGCCTCGACCATGGCCGGCAGGGTGGCCCGCAGCACCCTGATCGGGCCGTTGAGGTTGATCTCCAGCACCTTGTGGGTGAAGTCCTCGTCGGTCTCCAGGAACGGCTTGAGCTCGTCCCAGCCCGCCACGTTGATCACGATCGTCGGGGCGCCGAGCCGTTCGGTGGTCTCGGCGACCGCCGCAGCCACCGAGTCGGGATCGGTCACGTCGAGCGGGACACCGATGCCGTCGATGTCGGCGGCCACCTTCTCGGCCGCCTCCCGCGACAGGTCGGCGACGGCGACGACGCGACCCGCCGCCGCGAGCTGCCGGCAGATCGCGGTACCGATCCCCCCGGCGCCGCCGGTCACGAATGCGATCCGGCGGGCGTCCCCGTCGGCTGGCTGTCCGGCTGCACCGGTCATGTCGTCTCCTCAGCATCATCGGCGGGGCGCACGAGTGGTGGACTTCGCCCCCACGACATCCCTACGATCCTCGTAATCATCATACCCGACACGGGAGGCGCCGGATCATGACCGCAACGGTCGAGGAGTATTCCGACATCCTGTACGAGGTCAAGGACGCGGTCGCGCGGGTGACGATCAACCGGCCCGAGAAGCTCAACGCGTTCACCCCGCACACGGTCAGGGAGCTCGCACACGCGATCTGGCGGGCGGGCGCGGACAGCCAGGTCGGCGTCATCGTGCTGACCGGCGCGGGCGAGCGCGCGTTCTCCGCGGGCGGCGACGTGAGCGTCGAGAACGAGGACACCTTCCGCGCCGGCGACGACTCGTTCGACAAGCTGATGAAGGAGCTCTACCGCGCCTTCCGGGAATGCCTCAAGCCGGTGATCGCCCGCGTCGACGGCTACGCGATCGGCGGCGGCCACCACATGGCCTACGTCACCGACCTCACGATCGCCTCGGACCGGTCGGTGTTTGGTCAGAACGGCCCGCGCGTGGCCAGCCCGGCGGAGGGCTGGCTGGTGAGCCACCTGTGGACGGTCGTCGGGATGAAGCGGGCGAAGGAGATCTGGATGCTCTGCCGCCGCTACACCGCCCAGCAGGCGCTGGACTGGGGCCTGGTCAACGCCGTCGTGCCCGCCGAGGAGCTCGACGCCGAGGTCGAACGCTGGTGCGCGGAGCTGCTCGCGCTCAGCCCCACCGTGCTCAAGCTGATCAAGAAATCGTTCGACGACTCGACCGCGCACATCCGCGAGGAGCAGGAGCGGTTCACCATCCTCAACCAGGTCAACCCCGGGTTCTTCGCCTCCGGCGAGCAGACCGAGGGCTCGCAGGCCTTCATGGAGAAGCGCAAGCCCGACTTCTCGCCGTGGCGCTGAGCATGCCCGCGACGTCGACGACGACCGCGACGATCCGGCTGCCCGACGCCGGGCTGCCGCCGACGGCCGAGGCGCTGCGGGGCGAGGTCCGGGAGTTCCTCCGGGCCGAGCGCGAGCGCGGCACCATCCAGGGCACCAGCGACGCCTGGCTGGCCGGGTTCGACGCCGGGTTCTCCGGCAGGCTCGGCGACCGCGGCTGGCTGGGGATGACCTGGCCGCGCCGCTACGGCGGCCACGAACAGCCGTCGCTGCACCGCTTCGTGGTGATCGAGGAACTGCTCGCCGCCGGGGCGCCGGTGGTCGCGCACTGGGTGACCGACCGGCAGAGCGGTCCGGCGCTGCTGCGCTACGGCACCGAGGAGCAGCGCGAGCGGTTGCTGCCGGAGATGGCCCGCGGCCGGTCCTTCTTCGCGATCGGGATGAGCGAGCCCGACAGCGGGTCGGACCTGGCCTCGGTGCGGACCACGGCGCGCCGCGACGGTGCCGGGTGGCGGCTCAACGGGACCAAGGTCTGGACCAGCCAGGCCCACCAGTGCGACTACATGATCACGCTGTGCCGCACCTCGCCGCGCGACGACGCCGCCCGCCACGACGGGCTGAGCCAGTTCATCGTCGACCTGCGCTCGCCGGGGCTGACCATCTCCCCGATCCGACTGCTCGACGGCGAGCACCACTTCAACGAGGTCCTCCTCGAGGACGTGTTCGTGGGCGACGACATGGTCCTCGGCGAGATCGGCTCCGGATGGCGCCAGGTCACCTCCGAGCTGGCGTTCGAGCGCAGCGGTCCGGAGCGGTTCCTGTCCACGCTGCCGCTGCTGGTCGCGCTCGTCCGGGTGGCCGATCCCGACGACCGGCGCCAGGCGGTGGCCATCGGGCAGCTGGTCGCCCAGCTGTGGACACTGCGCAGGCTCTCGGTGCAGATCGCCGCCGCGCTGGACCGCGGTGAGGCTCCGGACGTGGCCGCCGCGCTGGTCAAGGACCTCGGCACGACACTGGAGAACGAGATCATCGACGTGGCGCGCTCGGTGGCCCCGGTGGAGCCGAGCGCCACCGCCGCCGACCCGTTCGCCCGCGAGCTGGCCCGCGCCGTGCTGCACGCGCCGGGGTTCACCCTGCGCGGAGGCACCAACGAGGTGCTGCGCGGGATCGTGGCCCGCGGGTTGGGGCTGCGGTGAGTGCGGGGTCGCCCGATGACCGGGCGCTGCTGGAGCGGACCGTCGGCGAGATCATGGCCGACCACTGCCCGCCCGAGGCCGTCGCCGCCGCCGAGGGCTCGTGGAGCGAGGCGCTCTGGGGCGCGCTGGCCGCGACCGGCCTGTCCGCGGTCGGGGTGCCCGAGCACCTCGGCGGATCCGGCGGGGAGCCGGCCGACGCGGCGGCCGTGCTGCGCGTGGTCGCCGCACACGCCGGGCCGGTGCCGCTGGCCGAGGCGCTGTTCCCGGTCGCCGCCGGGTGCGCGGTGTCCGGGCTGGCGTTCCCGCAGGGGCCGAGCACGGTCGCGGTCGGGCCGGGGTTGACAATCCGGCGGACCGGGTCGGGGGTGGTGCTGGACGGGACCGCGCCGCGGGTGCCCTACGCCAGGTTCGCCACCCGCATCCTGGTCGCCGGGGACGGCGGGGGGCACCGTCCCGAGCTGGTCGCGTTGCTCGACCCGGCGCACCTCACGCTGGCCGCCGGCGACAACCTGGCAGGCGAGCCGCGCGACGACCTGGTGTCGGCTCGGACGGAGATCCCCACCGACGACGTCGCGGAGGTCCCGGCGGGCACCGCAGCACGGCTCCACCGGCTGGGGGCGCTGGCCAGGGCGGTGCAGATCGCCGGCGCGCTGGGCACGGTGCTGGAGCTGACCGTGCGCCACGCCGGCGAGCGCGAGCAGTTCGGTCGCCCGATCGGCCGGTTCCAGGCCGTCGCCCACCAGGTCGCGGTGCTCGCGGGCCTGGCCGCCGCGGCCGGTGCGGCCGCCGACGCGGCCGTCGCCTCGCTCTCGCGCGGCTCGGACCCGGTCGACCACGGGCTGGCGGTCGCCGCCGCGAAGGCCCGCACCAGCGCGGCGGCCGGCCCGGCGGCCCGCATCGCCCACCAGGTGCACGGCGCCATCGGCTTCACCCAGGAGCACCGCCTGCACCACCTGACGCGGCGGCTGTGGTCGTGGCGCGAGGAGTTCGGGTCCGACGAGCACTGGGCCGCCGAGCTCGGACGCGCGGTGGTCAGCGCCGGCCCGGACGAGCTCTGGCCGATGATCACGAGGATCTGAGGTGGACCTCACCTACTCCCCCGCGCAGACGTCCTTCCGTGCGCGGGCCCGCGACTGGCTGGCGGCCCACGTCCCGACGGAGCCGCTGCCTCCGCCCTACACCGCGGAGGGGGTGGCCGCGCACCGGGTGTGGGAGCGGCAGCTGCACGACGCCGGCTACGCGGCGCTGCACTGGCCGCGCGAGCACGGCGGCGGGGGCGCGGGGCTCATCGAGCAGGCCCTGTTCGGGGAGGAGTACGTGCGCGCGGGCGCTCCGGTACGCCTCAACCGGCTGGCGTTGGGCATGGCCGGACCCACCATCATGGCGCTCGGCACTCCCGACCAGCAGCAGCGCTGGCTGCCCGGGATGCTCAGCTGCGACCAGCTGTGGTGCCAGGGCTTCTCCGAACCCGACGCCGGCAGCGACCTGGCCGCCGTCCGCACCCGCGGCGAGCGCGACGGCGACGAGCTGGTGATCACCGGGCAGAAGGTCCGGACCTCGCTCTCGGCGTTCGCCCGGTGGATGTTCGCGCTGGTCCGCACGGACCCGCAGCAGCAGCGGCACCGCGGCCTCACCTTCGTGATGATCGACATGGACTCCCCCGGGGTCGAGCTGCGCCCGATCCGCCAGCTGCACGGCGAGCCGGGCTTCTCCGAGGTGTTCCTCACCGGGGTCCGGGTGCCGCTGGCCGACGTCGTCGGCGAGATCGGGCACGGCTGGGCGGTGGCCATGTCCACGCTGGGCTTCGAGCGCGGCGGGCTCGGCGACCACGCCCGCTTCGCCCGCGACGTCGACGACCTGGTGGAGCTGGCCCGCCGGGCCGGGGTGGCCGACGACCCCGTGGTGCGCGACGAGGTCGCCGCCCGGTTCGTCGAGGTGCAGCAGTTCCGCCGGCACGTCGAACTCGTGACGGGCCGGATGGCGGCCGGTGCACCCGCCGACGCCCAGGCGAGCATCACCAAGCTGTACTGGTCGGAGATGGAGGCCCGGATCTTCGAGACGGCGCTGCGCATCCTCGGCCCGCTCGCCGAGCTGACGCCGGAGGCGTCGCTGAACCTGGCCGCGCCCGGGCTGCACCGCCGCTACTGGCACGCGCGGGCGGCCCGCATTTTCGCCGGCACCAGCGAGGTGCAGCGCAACATCATCTCCGAGCGCGTGCTCGGCCTGCCGAGGGAGCCCCGGTGGACCTCGACCTGACCCCGGACCAGCGCTCGCTCGCCGCCGGGGCGCGCTCCTTCCTCACGGCGCAGTGCCCACCGTCGCGGGTCCGCGCCGCCTGGGACGACGGGGCCGGGCTCGACCGCACGCTGTGGGCCCAGCTCGCCGAGGTCGGCTTCCTCGGCGTCGCCGTGCCGGAGCGGTTCGGCGGTCTGGGCTGCGCCGACCTGGAGGTCGCGGTGCTGCTGGAGGAGGCGGGCCGGGTCGCCCTGCCCGCGCCACTGGCCGAGACCGCCCTGGCCGCGCTGACCCTGGCCGAGTGCGGCTCCGACGCGCAGCGCGAGCGCTGGCTGCCCGCGATCGCGTCGGGTGCGGCCGTGGCCACCGTGGCCCTGCCCGGCCATCCGCTGGTGGCTGCCGCCGCCGACGCCGACCTGCTGCTCGTGGCGGCGCCCGACGGCCTGCACGCCGTCGAGCGCGGACGCTGGGCCAGCGTCGCCCAGCCCGCGTTCGATCGCTCCCGGCGGCTGGCGACCGTGTCCGCCGACACCGGCCCGGACACGCTGCTGCCCGGTACCGGTCCGGTCCGGCGACTGCTCGACCGGGCGGCGGTCGCCAACGCGGCGCTGCTGCTCGGCGTCGCGTCCCACCTGGTCGGGTCCACGGTCGGCCACGTCGGGCAGCGCCACCAGTTCGGCCGCCCGGTGGGATCGTTCCAGGCCGTCAAGCACCGCCTCGCCAACGCCCACGTGGCCGTCGAGATGGCCCGGCCGGCCGTGCACGTCGCCGCCCACCTGCTCGCCGTCGGCGACCCGGACGCCTCCACGGCGGCAGCGGTCGCCGCCGTCGCCGCCTCCGACGCAGGGCGGTCGGCCAACGAGCACGCCCTGCAGTGCCACGGTGGCATCGGCTTCACCCGGGAGCACGACCTGCATCTGTGGCTCACCCGCGGCAAGGCGCTCGAGCTCGCGTGCGGGACGCCGGCCGCCCACCGGGCCCGCCTGGCCGCGGCGCTGTTCGACGGCCCGGTCCAGCTGTTCGACGGCCCGGTCCAGCTGTTCGACGGCCCGGTCCACCAGCCACACCACGGGAGGCCCACGACATGACCGCAGGCACGGGACCACTGGCCGGGATCCGGGTGCTCGACCTCTCGGCGCTCGCGCCGGGCCCGTTCGCGACGACGCTGCTCGGCGACCTCGGTGCCGACGTGATCACGCTCGAGGCCCCACCGGCGGCCCGGCCCGGGAGCGGCGTGGGCGACCTGGGGGTGCACGGGGGACGCGAGGCGCGCCGCCTCGGGCTCAGCCCCCTGCACCGGTCACGCCGCTCGATCGTGGTGAACCTCAAGGATCCGGCCGGCCTGGACATCGCGCTGCGGCTCGCCGCGCGCAGCGACGTGTTCGTGGAGGGGTTCCGCCCGGGCGTCTGCGAGCGGCTCGGACTCGGATACCCGGCGCTGTCGGCCACCAGCCCCGGGCTGGTCTACTGCTCGCTCACCGGGTACGGGCAGACCGGCGAGCTCGCCCAGCACGCGGGCCACGACCTCAACTACATCGCCGAGGCCGGGCTCCTCTCGGCCACCACCCGGGCCGGCCAGCGTCCCGGGATCCCGCTGAACATGGCCGCCGACTACGCCGCCGGCGGGCTGCTCGCCGCGTTCGGCATCCTCGCCGGGCTGACCGGCCGGGCGAGCACCGGCCGCGGCACCCACGTCGACGTGTCGATGTACGAGGGCCTGCTGAGCCTGCTGCAGGTGGTTCCCGCCTGGGTCGACGCCGGGGCACCCGACCCGTCGTGGGGCGGTGGGCTGCTCTCCGGCGCGGTGCCCTTCTACGACTGCTACCGCACCTCCGACGACCGGTGGATCTCGGTCGGCGCGCTGGAGCCGAAGTTCTTCGCGAACCTCTGCACGGCGCTCGGCCGGCCCGAGCTGATCGCGCTGCAGAACGACCCGACCCGGTGGGACGAGATGCGCACGGTGTTCACCGCGACCTTCGCCGAGGCCCCGCTGGACACCTGGCTGGACCGGCTCGGCGCGGTCGACACCGCGGTGGCACCGGTCCGGTCGCTCCCCGACGCCTTCGCCACCGCACACCGGCGAGGGGTACTGCCCGCACCCGGCCAGGTCGGGCCGGTCCCGCGGATGAGCGGCTGGGTCACCACCGCGGGTCCGGTCGTGACCCGGCCAGGGGCGCACACCAGGGAGGTGCTGGGTGGGCTGGAGATGACCGGCGAGCAGATCGACGAGCTGATCGCGGCCGGCGTGGTCGCGGAATGACCGACAGGACACAGGAGGAACGGTGGAGGTAGATCTCGAGGTCGGCGACGGTGTCGCGGTCCTGACGCTGAACGCACCGGAGCGGCGCAACGCGCTGACGCCCCAGATGGCGGGCGAGATGGTGGCGGCCCTGGAGCGGGTCGACGCGGACGACAGCGTCGGGGCGCTGGTGATCCGCGGCGCCGACGGCCGGTTCTGCGCCGGGGCGCACACCGGCACCCTGGCCGGTGCGGGCGCCGATCCGGCCGACGACGCCACCTACACCGGGCTGTCGGTCGTCTACGAGTCCTTCACCCGGGTCGGCCGGGTCCGGGCGTTCACCATCGCCGCGGTCCGGGGCGCCGCCGTCGGTGCGGGGATGAACCTGGCCCTGGCCACGGACATGCGCGTGGTCGCCGGGAACGCCCGGCTGATGTCGGGGTTCCTGCGGATCGGGCTGCACCCCGGTGGCGGGCACTTCGTGCTGCTGTCGCGGCTGGCGGGGCGCGAGGCCGCGGCCGCGATGGCGCTGGGCGGGGCGGAGATCGACGGTGAGCGGGCCGTCGCGCTCGGCCTGGCGTGGGAGTCCGTGGACGACGACGCCGTCGAGGCCCGCGCGATGGAGTTCGCCGCCGGCGTGGCCAAGGACCCGGCGCTGGCCAGGGCGGCGGTGCGCAGCTTCCGGTTGGAGACCGGCCCGCCCGCGGTCGGCTGGGACACGGCGGTACAGACCGAGCGGGCACCACAGATGTGGTCGATGCGCAGACGAGGCGGAGGACGACGATGACCACCCCGACGATCAACCGGACCTGGTCGAAGACCGGCATGGGCAAGCTCGAGCTGCGGGAGGCGCCCACGCCGGAACCGGGGCCGGAGGAGGCCGTGCTGCGCACCCGGCTCGCCACCGTCTGCGGCTCGGACCTGCACTTCCTGCAGGAGTTCCCGATGCCCCGCGGTGCCGAGCAGGTCGGGATGGGCCACGAGGCGGTCGGCACCGTCGTCGCGCTCGGCGCCAACGTCCGCGGGTTCTCCGTCGGCGACCGCGTGGTCGCGTCCTGCGTGGTCGGCTGCGGCGAGTGCGGCAACTGCCTGCGCGGGCAGCTGCAGGCCTGCCTGGTCCTGGGCAGGGTGCCGGGCATCTCCAACGCCCTGGCCGGCTGCCAGGGCGACCACTTCGTCGTGCCGCGCGCGACCATCAACATGGCCAAGGTGCCCGAGGGCCTGTCCGACGAGCGCGCCCTGCTGGCGGGCGACGTGATGTCCACCGGGTTCTCCGCGGTCGAGCGCGCGAACGTGGAGACCGGCGACACGGTCGCGATCTTCGCCCAGGGGCCCGTCGGGCTCTGCGCCACCGCGGGCGCCCGGCTGCACGGTGCGGGGCTCGTGATCGCGGTGGAGGGGGTGCCGGAGCGGGCCGAGCTGGCGCTGCGGCTCGGGGCCAACGTCGTGGTCGAGCCCGAGGGCGCGGTGGCCCGCATCCGGGAGCTGACCGGCAAGCGCGGCGTGGACGTCGCGATCGAGGCGCTCGGCCGGCAGGAGACCTTCGCCGCGGCGCTGGAGTGCACCCGCCTGGACGGCACCGTGTCCAGCGTCGGGGTCTACGCGGCGCACCGCAGCCTCGACGTCCCGGTCGGACTCGGGTTCTACCAGCGCAAGATCGTCACCAGCCTCTGCCCGGCGGGGAGCGACCGCCTGCGCCGGCTCTTCGCGCTCGCCGAGCACGGCTCGACGGACCTGTCGCAACTGTTCACCCACCGGATGCCGCTCTCGGCCACCGACGAGGCGTACGAGCTGTTCGGCTCCCGTCGCGACGGCGTGGTCAAGATCGCCCTGGTGCCTGATGGAGAGGCGTGACGGGGGCCGACGGCCTCGTGCCCGTGGGCCGTCAGGACGATCCGGCCCGGCGGGCGACGGCCACGGCGGCCTCGCCCTGCTTCGCGCCGGCCATGTCGGCGATCGCGGCCCAGCGATCGGCCAGTGCCTCGTCCGTCGGCGGCTCGGCGAAGTCCACCCCGAGCGACTCCACGAGCCGCACCCGGCTGAAGTGCGGCCCGTTGACCCGCACGATCTCCGCGGTGAGGTCGCACTCCTCGGTGCACAGCCAGCCCACCGCCGCCGACACCCAGGCCGGGTCGAGGTCGGTGGAGGCGTCGAGCAACCCGTCGGTCATCCGGGTCAGCGCGACCGGGGCGACCGAGTTGACGCGGATGCCGTAGCGCGCGCCCTCGAGCGCGAGGGTGTGCATGAGGCCGACGACGCCGAGCTTCGCCGCGGCGTAGTTGGCCTGCCCGAAGTTGCCGAACAGGCCGGCGCCCGAGGTGGTCATCACCACCCGTCCGTAGCGCTGCTCGCGCAGGTGCGGCCAGGCCGCCCTGGTGACGAACGCCGTGCCGTCGAGGTGCACCCGGATCACGGCCTGCCACTGCTCGGTGGTCATCTTGTGGAACGTCGTGTCCCGCAGGATGCCGGCGTTGTTCACCACGACGTGCACGCCGCCGAACGCCTCCACCGCGGCGGCGACCGCTGCCCGGGCACCGTCGTCGGTGGAGATGTCGTGGTGGTCCGCCACCGCGACCCCACCGGCCGCGGTGATCTCCGCGACCACGTCCTGCGCGGGGCTGCTGTCGCCGCCACCCCCCTCGCGACCCACCCCCGGATCGTTCACCAGTACCTGTGCACCGCCTGCGGCCAGCCGCAGGGCGTGGCTGCGGCCGAGGCCGCGACCGGCCCCGGTCACGACGGCCACCCGTCCGTCCACACCTGGCATCGTCGTCTCCCTGCGCTCGTCGTCCGTCCGGTCGGCCGCCCGGCGTGTGCATTCGATGATGTCGCTCCACGGCACCGACCGGCTCGGTGGACCGGCCGGCTCCCCGCGGGCGGTGCCGGTGGGGAGAACCTCACCGTCCCCCTGACCGCATCATCACCGCATAATCATTACACCGAAAAATCGGCCGATCCCCGCTCGTGCCACCCGATCGGACCTGTGCACCGCGCCTTGCCTCGCCCATCGTGACACCCGCCACCCCACTGCCTGGAGGCTCTTCCATGACCGAATCCCTGCGCTGGGCGCTGGAGCGGGCCGCACTCGTCGCGGGCGACCGCACCGCGGTCGTCGACGGCGACATCAGGTTCGACTACACCACCTTGGCCGAGCGGGTCGACGCGCTCGGCGGCGGGCTGCAGTCACTCGGCATCGGCACCGGCGACGTGGTCGGCGTGCTGGCCCTGAACGGGCACCGGCACCTGGAGTACTGGCTGGGCGTGCCGGCCATCGGCGCCATCCTCAACGACCTCAACTTCCGGCTCAGCGAGGAGGAGCTCGCCTTCATCGTCGACGACTGCGGCACCGTGGCACTGGCCGTGGACGACATGCACCTCGAGGTGGGGCGCTCGCTGCTCGACCGGTGCCCGACGCTCACCACGCTCGTGCACATGGGCTCCGGGCCCGCGCCGGACGGCATGGCCTCCCACGACGTGCTGGTCACCCACGCGCCGGCGACCCCGGTGAACCCGGGCCCCGAGGACATCGCCGGCATCTTCTACACCGGCGGCACGACCGGGCGGCCCAAGGGCGTGCTGCTCAGCCACCGCAACCTGGTCGCGAACGCGAAGCACGCGCTGCTCGCCATCCGGCACACCCCGGACGAGCGCTACCTGCACGCCGGGCCGATGTTCCACCTCGCCGACGGGTCACAGACCTATGCGGTGACGTGGATCGGCGGGGTGCACGTCTTCGTCCCCGGCTTCGACGCCGACCTGGTGGGGCGGGTGATCGAGCGCGAGCGGGTGTCCCTGCTGCTCATCGTGCCGTCGATGATCAACATGTTCGTGAACCACCCCGGGACGGCCGACCGCGACCTGTCCAGCCTGCGACTGCTGCTCTACGGCGCCTCACCGATGCCCGACCAGCTCCAGCAGGCCGCGATGAAGCTGTTGCCGTGTGAGTTCAGCCAGCTCTACGGGATGACCGAGGCGGCGCCGCTGCTCACCCAGTGCACCCCGGAGGACCACCGGCGCGGGGCGGCGGGCGAGCAGCCGTTCGCGGGCCGGTTGCGGTCGGCGGGGGCGCCGGTGATCGGGGTGCAGGTCGAGATCCGGCGCGAGGACGGGACCCGGGCCGCACCGGGGGAGGTCGGCGAGATCTGGGCCCGGGGCCCGAACATCATGGTGGGCTACCTCAACCGACCGGAGGAGACGGCGGCCGCGCTCGACGCCGAGGGCTGGTACCACAGTGGCGACGCGGCGTGGGCCGACGAGCAGGGATACGTCTTCATCGTCGACCGCGTCAAGGACATGATCATCTCGGGTGGGGAGAACGTGTACTCGGCCGAGGTCGAGAACGTGCTCTACACCCATCCGGACGTCCTGGAAGCGGCCGTCATCGGCGTTCCGGACGACTCCTGGGGCGAGCGCGTGCACGCCGTCGTCGTGCCGCGGCCCGGCACGGAGCCCGCGGTCGAGGACCTCGTCGCACACTGCCGGACCAGGCTCGGCGGCTTCAAGGTGCCCCGCAGCGTGGACTTCCGGGCCGAGGCCCTGCCCAAGTCGGGCGCGGGGAAGATCCTCAAGCGCGAGCTGCGGGCACCGTACTGGGCCGGGAAGGACCGGGGGGTCAACTGAGCCGGCGGCCGGGCTCAGCCCGCGGCGTTCTCCCGACCGTCGAGCCACTCCTTGAACCGTCCGTAGTGCTTGTCCGGGTCGCGCTCGACGAACCGGGCCCGGGCGTGGCAGAGCGGCCGGTCGTCACCGGGCAGGTACAGCTCGGCGTGGATGATCCAGTGCCCGCGCTCGTCACGGGACTCGGGCCAGGCCCGCACGTCCAGCTCGCGATCCAGCGGGACGGGACGCCGGAACGCCACGTTCATCTCGGCGGTCACCGACAGGACGGCCGCCGCGATCGGTACCGCGCCGCACGCCTCGTCGAGCGCGCCCATCACCGAGCCGCCGTGCACGACGCCACCCGCGCCCTCGTGCTCGGCGGAGAACCGGGCCGTGCCCTCGACCGCCCCGTTCTCGCCGCGGCGCAGCACCAGGCCGAAGCGGCACCGGCCGGCGGGCCGGCAGCCCATGCACAGCATCTTGCCGAACTCGATGCTGAACAGCGGCGAAGCATCGTCGGGGGGCTCCACGGGGGCCGGGACGGCGCCCGGCCGGGCAGGCAGGCTCACCGGCGCAACGGTATCCGAACCCGGCCCGCACACCGCAGCCGGTGGTCAGAGATGTTAGTCACTGCTAACGTCTGGAACCATGTCTGACCCGCTCGCCACCCTGGCCGGCTTCGCCGAAGTCGCCCCGGGTCGGCTCGACCGCCCGTTCCTCGACCTGCACCTCGAGTCCGCCGTCGCGGCCCTGCACGACGCCGGCATGGCACCCGACGACGTCGACGGCCTGCTGTGCGTGGGCTCGATGATGGGTGAGTCCGTCGAGCACACCTTCCTGTCCGAGGAGATCCAGGACTCGCTCGGGCTGCACAACCTCGGCCTGCAGCTCGGCGTGCAGCTCGGCGGCGGCAGCCACCTGGCGATGCTCGGCGTCGCCACCCGCGCCATCCAGAGCGGGCAGTGCTCGGCGGTGCTCTGCGTGTCCGCAGGGGTGTTCCCGCCGATCCGCGACGTCGGCCGCAACCTGATGACGATGACCTGCCACCCGGACTACGAGCTGCCCTACGCGCCGTCGATCCCGACCCTGTACGGGTTGATCGCACAGTCCTGGCTCGACGAGGTCGGGCAGGGCCGGGAGGTGTTCGCCGAGGCGGTGGCGGCCCAGCAGGAGTGGGCCGTCGCGCACCCGACGGCGATCGGGGCGGGGGCGGGACCGTTCACCGTGGCCCAGGTGCTGGAGGCCCGGCACATCGCGGGGCCCTTCGGCTATCTCGACTGCTCGATCCCGTGCGAGGGCGGCGGCGCGTTCGTGCTGGTCTCGCCGGAGCGGGCGGCGGGCCTGCGGCACCGCCCGGTGCACGTGGTGGGCGTCGGCGAGGGCCACACCCACGGCTTCCTCACCTCGATGCCCGACCTGTCGCGCACCGGGGCGGTCCGCTCCGGGGCGAAGGCGTTCGCCGAGGCCGGCTTCGGGCCCGCCGACGTGGACCTCGCCCAGCTCTACGACGCGTTCAGCTCCAACCCGCTGATGCTGATCGAGGAGCTGGGACTGGCCGAGCGCGGCAAGGCGGTCGAGCTCTACCGCGAGGGCGCCACGAGGCCGGGCGGACGGCTGCCGGTGAACACCAACGGCGGCCTGCTGCGGTTCGGGCACTCCGGCACGGCCTCGGGGATCTGCGGAATCCTGGAGGCCTATCAGCAGATGACCGGCCGGGCCGCCGGCATCCAGGTCGAGCGGGCCGACCGGGCCGTCGTGCACGCCTACGGATCCATGTTGTGCAGCCATGTCACCGTCGTACTGGAGGGCTCGTGACCACCTACCTGGACGGCCTGGCCGACCCCGAGGTCCTGCCGCGCGTCGACGACGTCAACCGCGGCCACTTCGAGGCCGCGGCGAAGGGCCGGCTCGCGGTGCGCCAGTGCACCGCGTGCGACCTGTTGTTCCACTACCCGCGCCCGTTCTGCCCGCGCTGCCACTCCGCTCAGCTGCGCTGGACCGACCTCTCCGGCGAGGCCACCGTCGTGGTCTCCGCGGTCGTCAGCCGGCCCCCGTGGAACGACCTGCCGCGGTCCGCGCCCTACCCGGTGGTGATCGTGCGGCTGGCCGAGGGCCCGCAGATGCTGTCCACCGTCGAGCACTGCGATCCCGCCTCCGTCGTGCCCGGCATGGCGGTCCGCGCCGCGTTCGAGCGCGTGGGCGACATCGGGCTGGTCCGTTTCGTGCCCGTGTCCTGAGCCACCGACCCCGGGCCCACCCCCACCCCTCCGGAGGAACCGTGACCATCGACCACGACCTGCACGCCAACCTCGTCACCCGGGTCAACGTCGGCGACATGCTGACCCGCAGCGCGTGGCGCAACCCCGACCGCGAGGCGGTCGTCGACGGCGCCCGCCGGTTCACCTACGCCGAGCTCAACGCCGAGGTCAACCGGCTGGCCCACGCACTGCTGGCCGCCGGGTACCGGCGCGGCGACGTGCTCGCCCTGGCCAGCGGCAACAGCGTGGAGTTCCTCACGACCTACTACGCCTGCGCCAAGACCGGTGTCGTCTGCGTGCCGGTGAACCTCGCGTGGGGGCCGCCCGAGGTCTCCTACGTCCTGGAGCACTCCCGGGCCCGCGGCGTGGTGGTGGAGAGCCAGCTCGGCGGGCTCGTCGAGGGTGCGCTGCAGCTCGTCGAGGGCAGCGCCGTCGTCGACGTGGTCGTCGCCCCCGGGACCGGGGCCGACTGGGCCGCCGGGTCGACGGGCACCTGGCGGGACCTGGCGACGTTCCTCGGTGACGCCGGGACGAGCGAGCCGGAGTGCCTGGTCGGCGACCGGGACGCGATCAGCTACCTCTACACCAGCGGCACCACCTCCGCCCCCAAGGGCGTGGTCAGCAGCCACGTCGCGGTCTACATCGAGTCGCTGAACGCCCCGCTGGTGCTGGGCATCGACGGCAAGGAGCGGTCGGTGGCGATGATGCCGCTGTTCCACACCGCCCAGCTCAACGGCTTCACCACTGGGCTGCTCTACATGGGCGGCACGTTGGTGCTGATGCGCGCGTTCGACCCGGCCGCGCTGCTGGCGACGATCGAGTCCGAGCGGATCACCCAGATCTTCGGGCTGCCGATGATGTACCGGATGCTGATGGACCACCCCGACATCGACAAGCGCGACCTGTCCACGCTGCGGCTGGCCCTCTACGCGATGGCCCCGATGCCCGACACCGACCTGCGCCGGGCGATGGACGTGTTCGGCTGCGACTTCGCGCTGGGCTTCGGGCAGACCGAGATGAACCCGATCACCACGGTGTTCCCGCCCGAGTACCAGCTCAGCCACGCCGGGTCGGTCGGTCTCCCGGTACCCAACGTCCAGGTCGGCATCATGGACGACGCCGGCAACCTCCTGCCGAACGGGGAGACCGGCGAGATCGTCTACCGCGGCCCGCACGCCATGGAGGGTTACCTGCGCAACCCCGACGCCACCGCCGAGGCGTTCGCGCACGGCTGGTTCCACTCCGGCGACGTGGGCCGGTTCGACGCCGACGGGCTGCTGTGGTTCGCCGACCGCAAGAAGGACGTGATCAAGTCCGGCGGCGAGAACGTGGCGTCCATCGAGGTGGAGAAGGCGCTCTACGAGGCCGAGCCGCGGATCCAGGAGGTCGTCGTCGTCGGGCTGCCGCACGAGCGGTGGTCCGAGGCCATTGCCGCGATCGTCACGCCCAAGCCCGGTGTGGAGCTCACCGAGGAGGAGGTGCTCGCCGCGGCGCGCAGCAGGCTGTCGGGGTTCAAGGTGCCCAAGGCGGTGCTGTTCGCCGACGAGATGCCCCGGACCGCGACCGGCAAGATCCAGAAGAACGTGCTGCGCGAGCAGCACAAGGGGCACTTCGGGAGCTGAGCGCCCGCACCGCCGGAGGGGGGCGGTGCACCGGCCCGGCCGGGGTTCCGGCCGACCCGCGCTGCGTGGGTCGGCCGGACCGGTGTCAGCCGCCGGTCACCGAGGGGAACTTCGGCGCCCGCTTCTCCTTGATCGCCGTGGCGCCCTCGAGGACGTCGTCGTCGAAGAAGTTGAGCATCTCGTAGGCGAGCGAGGCCTCGAAGATCGGGCTCGCGTCGCGGATCCAGAGGTTGAGCGAGCGCTTGGTCCAGCGCAGCGCGTGCTGCGGGCCGGCAGCCAGCTTCTCCGCGACGGACAGCGCGGTGGGCAGCACCTCCTCCTGCGGCCGGCACAGCGAGACCAGCCCGATCCGCTCGGCCTCCTTCCCGTCGATGAACTCGGCGGTGAGCAGGTAGTACTTGGCCTTCGCCATACCGCACAGGATCGGCCAGATGATGGCCGCGTGGTCGCCCGCACCGACGCCCAGGCGAAGGTGCCCGTCGGTGAGCCGGGCGTCCTCGGCGATCACCGAGATGTCGGCCATCAGCGCCGCGGCCAGTCCGGCGCCGACCGCCACCCCGTTGATCGCCGAGATCACCACCTTCTGGCAGTTGGCGATGTTGTAGACCAGGTCGGCGGCCTCCTTGGCGATGGCCGCGATCTGCTTGAAGTCCTTGACCTGCTCGACCACCATGTCGAGGTCGCCGCCGGCGGAGAACGCCTTGCCCGCACCGGTGATCACCGCGATCCGCGTCGCGTCGTCGGCGTCGACGTCGAGCCAGACGTTGCCGAGCTCCCAGTGCAGCCGCTTGTTGGTGGCGTTGAGCCGGTCCGGACGGTTGATGGTGATCAGCAGGACGCCGTCGGAGGGACGCTCGAAGGTCAGGTACTCGTACTGGTCGTAGTCCACGGGAGCTCCTCGCTCGTCGATGTGCGCAGGAATGGGTCGTCGGGGCGGCTACAGGCCGATGTGCTTGGCGATGATCTCCTTCATGATCTCCGTGGTGCCGCCGCCGATCCCGAGGATCCGGGAGTCGCGGTAATGCATCTCCACCTCGGTCTCGCGCAGGTAGCCCATCCCGCCGTAGAGCTGCACCGCGGTGTCGACGGCGAGCGCGCAGGCCTCCACGGCCTGGTTCTTGGCCATCGAGACCATCCGCACGTCGGTGTCACCCGCGATGATGCGGTCGACCGCGGCGCGGGTGTAGGTGCGGGCCACGTCGACGGCCGTGGCCATGTCGACGATCTTGTGCCGCACCACCTGGCGGGTGGACAGCGGCCGCCCGAAGGTCTCGCGCTGCTTCACCCACTCCAGGGTCAGGTCCAGGCAGCGCTGGGCCGTGGCGTAGGACTGCACGGCGAGGAAGGCCCGCTCCACCTGGAACTGCTGCATGATCTGCAGGAAACCGCTGTTCTCCGGGCCGACCAGGTTCGCCGCGGGCACCCGCACGTCGGAGTAGCCGAGCTCGGCGGTGTCCGAGCACAGCCAGCCCATCTTCTTCAGCGTGCGCGAGACGGTGAAGCCCGGCGTGCCGCGCTCGACCACGAGCAGGGAGATGCCCGAGGCCCCCGGCCCGCCCGTCCGCACGGCGGTGGTGACGAAGTCGGCCCGCACCGCGGAGGTGATGAAGAGCTTCGCCCCGTTGACGACGTAGTGGTCGCCCTCGCGGCGCGCGGTGGTCCGGATCCCGGCCACGTCGGACCCGGTGTCGGGCTCGGTGATGCCGAGGCTGCCGATCTTCTCCCCGGCGAGGGTGGGTGCGACGTAGCGGCGGATCTGGTCGGGGTCGCCCGCGGCGACCATGTGCGGGAGCGCGATGTTGTGGGTGAGCAGGCTGGCCAGCACCCCCGACGACCCTCCCGCCTCCATCACGGCCTCGGTGAGCAGCACCAGGTCCCGCAGGTCGCCGCCGCTGCCCCCGACCTCCTCCGGGAACCCGATGCCGAGCAGCCCGACCTCTGCCGCGGCCCGGTGCAGCGACCGCGGCAGCTCGCCCTCCTCCTCCCACCGGGACAGGTGCGGGGCGATCTCCCGGCGGGTGAACGACAGGGCCAGGTCACGTAGGGCGAGCCGCTCCGGCGTCGTCCACGGGTCCGGCTGCGCGACCGCGACGTGCTGGTCCAGCTGGGTCATGAGGGCTCCTCCGGTGTGCCGGGCCGGGATCCGCACCACGCGAAACGTGCGCACCCCGTTGTCGCAGGACGTTAGCAACCGCTAACGTAACCGGTCAGGAGATCGACGTCGATGCCGCCATGGAGGAGAAGTTGGTTGACGTGCTGCCCGACCGGGTCGACACCCGTGCCCCGGACTACATCGGCAACCGCGAAGGGCTCACGGCCCAGCTGACCGCGATCTCCGAGCAGCTCGCGCTGGCCAACGGCGGGGGCGGGGAGAAGTACGTCGCGCGCCACCGCAAGCGGGGGAAGCTGCTCGTCCGCGAGCGGATCGAGCTGCTGCTCGACCCGGACACCGCGTTCCTGGAGCTCTGCCCGTTCGCCGCGTGGGGCACCAAGTTCCCGGTCGGTGGCAGCGTGGTCGTGGGGATCGGGGTCGTCGAGGGCGTCGAGTCGATGATCATCGGCCACGACCCGACGGTCCGGGGCGGGGCGTCGAACCCGTTCACCTTCCGCAAGGTCTTCCGCGGCATGGCGATCGCCCGCGAGAACCGGCTCCCGATCATCAACGTCGTCGAGTCCGGCGGGGCCGACCTGCCGACCCAGGCCGAGATCTTCGTCCCCGGCGGCCAGCTGTTCCACGACCTGACCCAGCACAGCGCCCTGGGCCTGCCCACCCTGGCGCTGGTGTTCGGCAACTCCACCGCGGGCGGCGCCTACATCCCGGGCATGTGCGACTACGTGGTGATGATCCGCAACCGCTCCAAGGTCTTCCTCGGCGGCCCGCCCCTGGTGAAGATGGCCACCGGCGAGGTGTCCGACGACGAGTCGCTCGGCGGCGGCGACATGCACGCCCGCACCTCGGGCCTGGCCGACTACCTCGCCGAGGACGAGCAGGACGCCATCCGCATCGGACGCCGGATCATGGCCCGGCTGAACTGGCGCAAGCTCGGCCCCGGCCCCACGATGCCCGCCGACCCGCCGGTGCTCGACCCCGACCAGCTGCTCGGCATCGCCTCGGTCGACCCGAAGGTCCCCTTCGACCCGCGCGACGTCATCGCCCGGGTGGTCGACGGCTCGGCGTTCGACGAGTTCAAGCCGCTCTACGGCACCTCGCTCGTCACCGGTTGGGCCTCGATCCACGGCTACCCGGTCGGCATCCTGGCCAACGCCCGGGGCATCCTGTTCGGCGAGGAGGCGCAGAAGGCCTCCCAGTTCATCCAGCTGGCCAACCAGGTCGACACGCCGCTGATCTTCCTGCAGAACACCACCGGATACATGGTCGGCGCCGAGTACGAGCAGGGCGGGATCATCAAGGACGGCGCCAAGATGATCAACGCGGTGTCCAACAGCACCGTGCCGCACCTGACCATCGTCATGGGCTCCTCCTACGGCGCGGGCAACTACGGCATGTGCGGGCGGTCCTACTCCCCCCGCTTCCTGTTCACCTGGCCGAACTCCAAGTCGGCCGTGATGGGTCCCGCCCAGCTGGCCGGGGTGCTCTCGATCGTGGCCAGGGAGTCGGCCGCGGACCGCGGCCTGCCCTTCGACGAGGACGCCGACGCCCAGATGCGCGCCGCCGTCGAGGGTCAGATCGAACGCGAGTCGCTGGCGCTGGCCAACAGCGGGCGGCTCTACGACGACGGGATCATCGACCCGCGCGACACGCGGACCGTGCTCGGGCTCTGCCTGTCCGTGGTGCACAACGACGAGGTCCGTGGCCAGCGTGGCTACGGCGTGTTCCGGATGTGATGGCGATGCCCGTGATCAAGAAGCTGCTGGTCGCCAACCGTGGCGAGATCGCCCGGCGGGTCTTCCGGACCTGCCGCGACCTCGGCATCGCCACCGTCGCGGTGTACTCCGACGCCGACGTCGACGCCTGGCACGTCGAGGACGCCGACGAGGCGGTGCGCCTGCCCGGCTCCTCCCCCGCCGAGACCTACCTCCAGGTCGACCGCGTGATCGCGGCCGCGCTGCGCACCGGCGCGGACGCCGTGCACCCCGGCTACGGCTTCCTGTCCGAGAACGCGGCCTTCGCCCGCGCCTGCGCCGCCGCCGGGCTGGTTTTCGTCGGGCCGCCGCCGGACGCCATCGACGCGATGGGCTCCAAGCTCACCGCGAAGGCGATGATGGCCGACGCCGGGGTCCCGGTCCTCCCCGGCGGCGACGCCACCGGGCTCGACGCCGACGCGCTGCGCAAGCTCGGCGCCGAGGTCGGCTACCCGCTGCTGGTGAAGGCCAGTGCCGGCGGCGGCGGGCGCGGGATGCGGATCGTGGAGTCGGCCGACACGCTCGAGGAGTCCGTCGCCTCGGCGGCACGGGAAGCCACCTCGGCGTTCGCCGACGGCACCGTGTTCCTGGAGCGCTACGTGCAGCGCCCCCGGCACGTCGAGATCCAGGTGATGGCCGACATGCACGGCGGCACCGTCGCGTTGTTCGAGCGCGAGTGCTCGGTGCAGCGACGCCACCAGAAGGTGATCGAGGAGGCTCCCTCGCCGGTCGTCGGCGAGGACCTGCGGGCCAGGATGGGCGCGGCGGCGGTCGCCGCGGCGCAGGCCGTGGGCTACGTGGGGGCGGGCACCGTCGAGTTCGTCCTGGACGCGAACGGCGGCGCCGACGACGGCACGTTCGCCTTTCTCGAGATGAACACGCGCCTGCAGGTCGAACACCCGGTCACCGAGCTGGTCACCGGGCTGGACCTGGTCCGCCTGCAGCTCCTGGTGGCGATGGGCGAGCCGTTGCCTCCCGAGGCGCTCGAGCCGACGATGACCGGCCACGCGGTGGAGGCCCGGCTCTACGCCGAGGACCCGACGGAGGGCTACCTCCCCCGCACCGGCACCCTGCGCACGCTGCGGTTCCCCGAGCTCGCCGGCGTCCGGGTCGACTCCGGGGTGCGTGACGGGTCGGTGGTCAGCCACCACTACGACCCGATGCTCGCCAAGGTCATCGTCTGGGCCCCCACCCGCGCCGAGGCGGTCGGCACGCTCTCCGCGGCGCTGGCCGGTGCCCGGATCCACGGCCTGACCACCAACCGCGACCTGCTGGTCCGGGTCCTGCGGCACCCGGAGTTCGCCGGCCGCGGCACCGACACCGGCTTCCTGGACCGCCACGACGCCACCGAGCTCGGCGGGCCGCTCGTCGACGCCGACAGCGAGCGGCTGCACGCGGTCGCCGCCACTCTCGCCGGCGTGGCCGCCCACCGGGCGGCCGCCCGGGTCCAGCCGACCCTGCCGGCGGGGTGGCGCAACAACCCGTCCCAGCTGCAGCGCGTCGGCTGGACCACGGCCGCCGGTGCCGAGCTGCACGTGGCGTACGCGCTGCACCGCGACGGCGTCGAGGTGGAGGTCGACGGCAAGCCGATCGAGGACGTCGTGGTGCTGCACCACGGCCCCGACCGCGTGGTGCTGGAGGCGGCCGGGGTGCGGCGCTCCTACGAGGTCCTCCTCGACGGCGGGACCGCCTACGTCGACAGCAGTGCGGGATCCAGCACGTTCAACCGGATCCCCCGCTTCGTCGACCCCAGCACGCTCAAGCCGGCCGGTTCGCTGACCGCGCCGATGCCCGGTTCGGTGATCCGGGTGCACGTGGCGGCCGGGGACGTCGTCACCGCGGGCCAGCCCCTGGTCGTGCTGGAGGCGATGAAGATGGAGCACTCGGTGACCAGCCCGATCGACGGCGTGGTGGCGGAGCTGCCGGTCGAGGTCGGCCGGCAGGTCGCCACCGGCGACCCGCTGGCCGTGGTCGAGCCCGTCGACGACGAGACGTAGTAACTAACGGACCACACGATCCGCCGTCCGGCGGCGCGTCACCGTGAGGGTAGGGAGCGGACATGGAACTGCACGAGACCGAGGAACGGCGCGACCTGCGCAAGGCCGTCACCGAGATCGCGAAGGACTTCGGCCACGAGTACTACGTGGCCAAGTCCCTGGCCGGTGAGAAGAGCACCGAACTGTGGAACGCCGTGGGCAAGCAGGGCTTCCTGGGCGTCAACATCACCGAGGAGTACGGCGGCGGCGGTGGTGGCATCTACGACATGCACATCGTCGGTGAGGAGCTGGCCGCGGCCGGGTGCCCGCTGCTGATGACGGTCGTCT
Source organism: Pseudonocardia sp. DxW (assembly GCF_058448985.1). Taxonomy (NCBI): domain Bacteria; kingdom Bacillati; phylum Actinomycetota; class Actinomycetes; order Pseudonocardiales; family Pseudonocardiaceae; genus Pseudonocardia; species Pseudonocardia sp. DxW. The sequence continues at coordinate 208,357 of NZ_JBZFLK010000010.1, forward strand.
CCCCCACCATCTGCGGCACGATCATCCAGGCCTACGGCAGCGACGAACTCAAGGCGCGCTGGCTGCCGGGCATCGCGAGCGGCGAGATCATCATGTCGTTCGCGATCACGGAGCCGGACGCCGGCTCCAACTCGCACAACATCTCCACGCACGCCAAGAAGGTCGGCGGCGAGTGGGTGCTCAACGGCACCAAGTACTACATCTCCGGCGTCGACGAGGCCGAGGCCATCCTGGTCGTCACCCGCACCTCCACCGACGACCGGGGCCGCGGCCGGCTCAGCCTGATCGTGGTCCCCACCGACGCGCCCGGGCTGACGAAGACCGAGATCCCGGTCCAGGCCGTCACCCCGGAGAAGCAGTTCACCCTGTTCTTCGACGACGTGCGGGTGCCCGCGGAGAACCTGATCGGCGAGGAGAACGACGGGCTGCGCCAGGTGTTCATGGGCCTCAACCCCGAGCGCATCATGGGCGCCGCGCTGGGCAACGGCATCGGCCGCTACGCGCTGGACAAGGCCTCGAACTACGCGCGCGAGCGCAAGGTCTGGGACGTGCCGATCGGCTCGCACCAGGGCGTGTCGCACCCGCTCGCGCACGCCAAGATCCAGGTGGAGCTGGCCCGGCTGATGACCCAGCGGGCCGCGTCGCTGCACGACGCCGGTGACCCGGGTTCCGGCGAGGCGTCGAACATGGCCAAGTACGCCGCGGCCGAGGCCGGCATCCTCGCGCTGGACCAGGCGATCCAGACCCACGGCGGCAACGGCATGGCCACCGAGTACGGGCTGGCCACCCTGTGGGGCCCGGCCCGGCTGATGCGCACCGCGCCGATCAGCCGCGAGATGATCCTGAACTACGTGGCCCAGCACAGCCTCAAGCTGCCACGTTCGTACTGACACACCGATCGTCGGCAGGCTGCGCCTCGGCGGAGCCTGCCGACGACCGTCCGCGGCCGTCGGGGCTCGCGCCGCACTCAACCCACTCATCGACGAGCAGCCGTCGAGCGACGGCGAGGAGCAGGTATGGATCGCGGCATCGGTCATTGGGTCACCCGGCGGGCGTTCCTCCACGGCGAACGCATCGCGTTCGTGTCCGGGGACGACCACCACAGCTACGCCGACGTCGACCGGCGCACCGACCAGGTCGCGTCGGCCCTTCGCGACCTGGGCGTCCGCAAGGGCGACCGGGTGGCGGTCCTGCTGGTCAACTCCGTGGAGTTCATGGAGCTGCTGCTGGGCTGCGCGAAGATCGGCGCGATCACCGTGCCGATCAACGTGCGGCTGGCCGGACCGGAGATCGGGTACATCCTGGCCGACTCCGGGGCCGACGTCTTCGCCTTCCACGAGCCGCTCGCGGAGGGGGCCCTGGCCGCGCTCGCCGAGCCGGGGGTGCGGGTACGGCACCGGATCCGCGTGTGGGGCCCGGCCCGCGAGGACGAGATCGGCTACGACGCGTTCCTGGCCGGTGGGGCTCCCGAGCCCTTCCACGGCGACGTCGATGGCGGCGACGTCGCGTTCATCATGTACACCTCGGGCACCACCGGCCGCCCCAAGGGCGCCATGCTCACCCACGACAACCTGCTGTGGAACGCGGTCAACGTCCTGGGTACCGCCCACGGCCTGCGCGGCAGCGACGTGACCGTGGCGGTGGCCCCGATGTTCCACATCGGCGGTCTCGGGGTGCACACCCTCCCGCTGCTCTACGTCGGCGGCACCAGCGTCATCCTGCCCTCGTTCGACCCGGTGGGGACGCTCAAGGCGATGGCGGAGAGCCGGGCCACCGTGCAGTTCATGGTCCCGGCGATGTGGTCGGCGCTCACCCGGGTACCGGACTTCGACAGCTACGACCTGTCGGCGCTGGAGCTGGCCATGGGCGGTGGGTCGCCGGTGCCGCTGACGGTGATCGACTTCATGCAGCAGCGCGGCGTGCCGTTCAGCGAGGGTTTCGGGATGACCGAGACCGCGCCGCTGGTGTCGATCCTGGAGACCGAGCACGTCACCGCCAAGGCGGGGTCGATCGGGCGCGTGGCCGTGCACGTCGACGCGCGGATCGTCGACCCCGACGACCGGGACCTGCCCCCCGACACCGTCGGGGAGCTGCTCGTGCGCGGGCGCAACGTGTTCACCGGGTACTGGATGAAGCCGGCGGCCACCGCCGAGGCCTTCCGGGGCGGCTGGTTCCACACCGGCGACCTGGGCCGGATCGACCCCGAGGGCTTCATCACGCTGGTGGACCGCAAGAAGGACATGATCATCTCCGGCGGGGAGAACGTCTACCCGATCGAGGTGGAGCAGGTGCTGTTCCAGCACCCCGGCGTGCTCGACGCGGCCGTCGTCGGCGGTCCGGACGAGAAGTGGGGCGAGCGGGTCGTCGCCGTCGTGGTGGCCGACCCCGCGGCCGGTGCGGAGCCCGCGGCCGAGGACCTGATCGCCTGGTGCCGTGACCGGCTGGCGCACTTCAAGTGCCCGCGCGAGGTGCACCTGGTGGCCGAGCTGCCCCGCAACGCCACCGGCAAGCTGCTCAAGACCGAGCTGCGCAAGCGGTTCACCGGGGTCGAGGGCGGCGTCGTCCAGCGCTGACGGCGGTCCGGCGGGCGCCGGCCCCGTTCGGGGGCCGGTGCCTAGCCGTTCGCCGGGACCGCTCCGGTGAACTCGTCGACACCCGCGGGAGCGTCGTCGTCGAGCAGGGCGCTGCCGTACACCTGGTGCAGCGTCGTGAGCATCTCCTCGAGCGGCAGGTCGGTGTAGACCCCGCGGTCGCGGACGTACTCCATGTACGTGCCGCCGTCGGCGGTGTGCTCGTGCAGCAGGGCGTCCGACCGGCCGTCGAACGCCATCGGCTGCACCCCGAACCGCGCGCACAGCTCGGCGTTGAACGCCGGCGTGGCCTTGACCCACCGGCCCTCCAGGAACAGGTCGGTGTAGCCGTGGAACACGAACAGGTCGATCCCGTTCATCTTCCTCCTGAGGCGCTCGGTCTGCAGGTGGTTGCGCACGTCGGCGAACCCCAGGCGCGCCGGGATGCCGGCCGCCCGCGCCGCCGCAGCGAGCAGGACCGCCTTCGGCACGCACCAGGAGCGCCCGGACTCCAGGACCGCGCTCGCCCGATAGCTCGCCGGGTCGGTGCTCGTGGCGAACGGGTCGTACCAGATCCGGTCGCGGACCACATCGAACAGGAGCACCGCCTGCGTCACGGGGTCGGTCTCGATGCCGACGACCTCGGACGTGAAGGCGCGTACCGCAGCCGAGTCGGAGTCGACGAACCGGCCGGGGGCGAGGTACTCATCAGTATTCACTACCGAAGAGTAACGAGCGCGAGCGCGGCCTGTCCCGCGCCGGGGACACGGGTCACGCGGCCTGCTCTGTCACGGGCCGACCTGACGCCGTGAATCCACCGCGCCCAGCGTGAGCTGAGCAGTCGGCACGCGGCCGCATGCTCGGGGCGTCGGGCCGCCGCCACGATCGGCGCGCGGCCGCCACTGCGGGATCCGGCCACGCCTATAGGATGGTCTCGTTCGCCCGCACGAGGACGACGACCGACGGTACTCCTGGTGAGGTGACGACGTGGCTGGGTTCCGCCGCACCGTGCTCCTCGAGGTCGCGACCGAGCTGTTCTCCCGGCAGGGCTACCACGCAGTCGGTATCGACGACATCGGAGCGGCCGCGGGCGTCACCGGTCCGGCGGTGTACCGCCATTTCCAGAACAAGGACGCCATCCTGCGAGAGCTGTGCAACACGGCGATGACGGAGTTGCTGGCCGGTGCGCGGCGCGCCGCCCAAGCGGGCGATCCGCAGCACGTCCTGAACGCGCTGATCTCCGTGCACGCCGGGTTCGGGTCACGCCACCGTCGGCTCGTGGCGGTGTACGTCCGCGAGCACCGGGCACTGTCCCCGATCGCGCTGCGCGCACTGCGGCGTCGCCAGCGCGACTACGAGGCGATCTGGTCCGAGGCGCTCAGGCAGGTGCGGTCCGACCTGGGCACCGCGGAGATACGCGGTGTAGTCACCGCGGTGCTGTCGCTGATCAACGCCGCCGCTCACATGCCGACCGAGCTCGACGACGCCGCGGTGGAGCGGCTGCTGAGCGCCGGCGCTGCGGCGGCGCTGCTTGCCCGGTCCCCCGTCGACGTCGACGTCGACTCCGCCGCGGGCTGACCCGGCGCGCACCGTCCCGGCCGCTCGCCAGCGAGTACCGCGGGCGGTCACGCGCATGCGGGACGGCATGGTGGGCAGCTGTATCGCCTCGCGGCGACGCTACTGGCGGATCCGTTCACCGTCGGACCTGCGCCTGCTGTCAGCCCACCCACCCGCCGTCCCCAACGGTGCGCACGCTCTCCGTCTGCGAGGGCGAGTCGGTCACCGAGGGCGGGTGCTGCTCGTCCTCGGGTAGTGCCCGACCGGTCGACCGGGATACGGTCGGGGCGATCGTGATACTGATCATCCCGATGCCACGAGCCAGCAGAGCGGAGCAGCGAGTGCACTACGCCTTCGACGCCGACCAGGAGACCTTCCGGCGTGAGCTCGCGACCTTCGCGCAGAAGGTCCTCGCCCCGCACTACCAGCCCGACGACCGGGCGGGCCGGATGCGCCCGGAGCTCCCCCGGGAGATGGCGTCGATGGGCCTCACCGGCCTGCGCATCCCGGAGCGCTTCGGCGGCCAGGAGGCCGACGCCGTCACCACCGGCCTGGCGGCCGAGGAGGTGTCCCGGGCCGACATCAACGCCTGCTACATCCTGCTGGTCGCCGCGCTGAACGCCGACATTCTCGTCGGCAACGCCGGCGAGGAGCAGCTGGCCCGCTGGCTGCCGCCGATCGCCGACGGCTCGGTGCTCTCGGCACTGGTGCTGACCGAGCCCGAGCACGGGTCCGACGCGGCCAACCTCTCCCTGCGCGCGCAGCCCGACGGGGCGGGCTGGCGCCTCACCGGCGAGAAGACCTCGATCTCGATGGGCATGCTCGCCGACACCGGCATCGTCTTCGCCAGGACCGGCGGGCCGGGCGCCCGCGGGGTCAGCGCGTTCTACGTCGACCTGCACGACGACCGGATCGCCCGGACCGCGCTCGACGACCACGGTGGCCGGGCGATCGGGCGCGCGTCGCTGCACTTCGACGGCGTGCCGGTGGGTCGCGACGAGCTGATCGGGCAGGAGGGGGCGGGCTTCGTCTCGGTGATGCAGGGGTTCGACTACTCCCGCGCGGTGATCGGGCTGATGTGCGTCGGGATCGCCGAGGCGGCCCTGGACGACGCCCTGGACTACGCCCGGACGCGGGAGGCCTTCGGCGGCCCGATCGGGCGCAACCAGGGTGTGGCGTTCCCCCTGGTCGAGCAGGCGACGCGGCTCGCCGGGGCCCGGCACATCTGCTACGAGGCCCTGTGGCGCAAGGACCAGGGGCTGGACCACACGGTGGCGGCGAACATGGCGAAGTGGTTCGCACCCAAGACCGCGGGCGAGGTCGTGCACCAGGCGCTGCTGACCTTCGGGCACGCGGGGTGGGGCAGCGACAGCCCCCAGGGGCAGCGGCTGCGCGACGTCATGGCCTTCGAGATCGCCGACGGCACCGCTCAGGTCGCGAAGCTGGTGGTCGCCCGGCACCTCCTGGGCCGCAAGTTCGCCCCATAGCGAGACCGCCGGTCAGACCGACGCGGCGAGCCGGTCCCGCACGCTGGCGAGCCGCTCGTACTGGCGCAGGACGTCGACGGCGGTCGGCATCATCACGAACGCCTCGGCGCCGACGTCCCGGTACCGGGCGAGCGCGTCGGCCACGCGGTCCTCGGCACCGATCACGCACCACCGCTCGACGGCCTCGACGGGCATGCCGTACTGGCCCGCGACGAACCGCTCCAGCTCTCGTCGCCCCGTCTCGGCATCGTCGGTGACGTGCACGAACACCAGCATCACGGTGGTGCACACCGGGCGGCCGAACTCCTCGGCGTACGCCCGCAGGTCCTCGACCGCCCTGCGCACCCGCTCGGGCTCCAGCCACACCGCGAACCAGCCCTCGGCGAACCGTGCTGCGCGACGCACCGCGTGGGCGGACCGGCCGCCGACGACCAGTGGTGGCCGCGAGGACGGCACCGGCTCCAGCATCGGCGAGCGCACCGGCAGCAGCGGGCCGGCATGGTCCACGGCCTCGCCGCGCAGCAGTGCATCGACGACGCCGATGGCCTCGTCGAGCCGGCGGCCCCGCTGCGCCACGGGGTAGCCGGCCGCCTCGAACTCGGCCGGGTTCTCCCCGCCCGCACCGACCCCGACGACGAGGCGGTCCGGCGCGAGCGCGGCGACCGTCCCGAGCTGCTTGGCGGTCCAGACCGGGTTGCGCATCGGAAGCAGCAGCACCCCGGTCCCCAGCACCAGCCGCTGCGTGACCGCGGCGACCGCGGCCAACGCTCCGCACGGTTCCAGGACCGGCGGGTGGAAGCTCAGGTGGTCGCCGACCCAGCCCGAGTCGAATCCGAGGTCCTCCGCCAGCCGCGCGGCGGCCAGCAGCGGCGGTGTCCCCAGCCGCAGCGGGTCGAAGTTCGGCAGCATCACGCCGAACCCGGACTCCCGCACCGTCAGGGGCACGCTCACGCCGCATCGACCCGGTCCGGCTCGCCGCCGACGATCCGTGCGGTCAGCTCGCGCTCGTCCGGTGCGCAGCGGCCGGCACCGGCGGGAGCCGCCGCCTCGGGGTAGAACTGCGCCGCCCACCGCCGGTAGGCCAGGTACTGCTTGGCCTCCTCGGGGGGCAGCGGGGGCCGCGCGATGTAGGTCATGGGCTCCCACACCACGAGGTCCCGGCCCACCTGCTCGATGCGCCTGAGCGCTCGGCGGACTCGCCTCGGAGGGCCACGCCCACGTGGAACCAGCCGGTGGGATGGCTGCGGTTGGGGAACCCGCGGCTCGACGCACGCACCATCGGCGGTGCCGCGGTGTTGACCATTCGAGAGCCTCCGACGATCACGACCGGCCGCCACGCCGGATGAGGTACGACTCGTGGTAGCGAAGGTCATCCGAACACCGGGGCGATCGGCTGTCAAGGCGCCGACACCGCCCACGCCCGCGGTCAGCCGACGTGCTCCCGGCCGATCAGCTGGCGGGCGATCACCAGCTTCTGGATCTGCGGGGTGCCGTCGCCGATCTGCAGGCCGCTGACGTCGAGCAGCAGCTGCTGCAACGGCATCTCGGTGGACCACCCGACGTGGCCGTGCAGCACGATGCAGTCGTTGATGGCCTGCACCGCGATCCGCGGCGCCCACCACTTGCACATCGCGGCCTCCCGCGTGTGCGGCAGTCCCGCGGCGCGCAGGCCGAGCGTCCGGTAGCACAGCCAGCGGGCCGCCTCGAGCTGCGTGTCCCACTCGGCGAGGGTGAACGACACGCCCTGGTAGGTGGCGATCGGCGCGCCGAACGCCTCGCGCCGGCGCACCCAGTCGACCGTGCTGTCCATGGCGCGACGGGCGGCGCCGAGCACCATCAGCCCCAGCAGTGCGCGGGTGAAGTCGAAATCGGCCAGCTGCGCGGCCAGGCCGCTGCCGCCGTCGGAGATCTCGTGGTCGGCCGGGACGAACGTGTCGTCGAAGCTCAGCCCGACCCGGCTCAGCGGCCGGAAGCCGGGGTCGGCGAACCGCTGCCGGCCGATGCTCGGGTCGTCCAGCGGCACCAGCAGGGCGCCTGGTCCCGCGCGACCGCAGGGCGGGGTCGACGGTGCCGACGACGATCGCATGGCTCGCGTGCGCGCCCAACGTGACCGAGGTCTTCTCCCCCGACAACCGGAAGCCGCCCTCGACGGGCCGGGCGCGCACCGAGAGCCCGGAGGCGTCGGAACCACCGCGGGGCTCGGTCAGCGCCAGGCACACGACCTGCTCGCCGGCCGCCACCGCGTGCACCACCGGCTCGCCCACGTGCGCCGGCAACCCCGACAGGAGGCCGTCGAGCAGGACCGACCCGAAGATCAGGTAGGCCAGGTTGAAGTCCGAACGGGCCATCTGCTCGCACGCGATGCCGACCGTCACGGGGTCCGCGTCCTGTCCCCCGTGCGCGGCCGGGAGCGTCATCCCGAGCAACCCGTGGCGCCCCAGGGCCTTGAGCTCGTCCCAGCACATCTCCTCCGTGGTCGCCCGCGCGAGGTAGCCGTCGTGGAACTCGCGACGGCCCAGCGCCGCGACCGAGGCCTCGAAGTCGGCGTGCTCGCGGGAGAAGACGAAAGGACTATCTGGTGTACCAGATTGCATTGATCTAGGGTACGAGACCGTGCGGGACCTGTCGAGCACCGAAGGCCGGGCCGCCGGTGGCTCCGTCCCCCGGCTGACGGCGCGCCGGATGATGCGCGAGGCCGTCGCGCGCCGGCTCGTCCCCGGCGACCGGCTGGCGTCGGAGCCGACCCTGATGAGCTACTTCGGCGTCTCGCGCGGCTCCCTGCGGGAGACGCTGCGCGTGCTGTCCTACCTCGGCGCCGTCGAGGTGCGCAGCGGACCGGGCGGCGGCGCCCGGATCGCCCGGCCGGGGCCGCGGGTCGTGGGCAGCGCGCTGGCCATCGCCCTGCAGTTCCGCGGCACCACGTTGCGCGGCCTGCTGGAGGCGCGAGCGGTGCTGGAGGCCGTCGCGGCCCGGCTGGCCGCGCAGCGCGGGGACGCGTCCGACCTCGCGATGCTGCGCGCCTGCCACGGTCGTCTCTCCGCCTCCACCGCCTCCGCGCGCCGGCGGCGCGAGCGCCTGGAGTTCCACCGACTCCTGGCCGCGGCCACCGGGAACGACGTGCTGGAGCTGGTCCTCACGGCCCTGGCCTGGATGAGCGACGCCCTCGACCCGACGGGGCCGGGGCCGGGAGACGGGTCCGACGAGGCGCGCGGCGCCCTGCTGGCGGCGATCGGGGCGGGCGACGCCACCGCCGCGGCCGGGCACGCGGCGGCCGTGCTCGCCGCCACGACCGGCCGGCTGCGCGACGGCGCACCGCGAGCCCTCGACGAGCGGGTGCTGTGGCCCGACGTCGACGAGTTGCCCGACATCGAGGACAGGAAGGACGTCGCGACATGGACGTAGCGATCGTGGGTACCGGCATCACCCGGTTCGGCATGTTCGTCGGTACCCGGCTGCGCGAGCTGGCCGCCGAGGCCGCCGGCGCGGCGCTGGCCGATGCCGGGGTGGAGCCGGACGAGATCGGGCTGGTCGTGTTCGGCAACGCCGCGGCGGGCGTCCTCACCGGACAGGAGATGATCCGGGCGCACACGGCGCTGGGCGGATCGCGCGTCGCCGGACGGCCGATGCTGTCGGTCGAGAACGCCTGCGCGTCCAGTTCGAGCGCGTTCCACCTCGGGGCGATGGCGGTCTCCTCCGGCTCCTACGACCACGTCCTGGTGGTCGGCGCGGAGAAGATGACCGGCACCGACCGGACGCGCGCCGGGCGGGCACTGGCCACGGCGGTCGACGTCGAGCTGGCCGGGGAGCAGGACGGGTCCCGCCCCGTGTTCATGGAGATCTACGCGGCCGAGGCGCGCGCCTACCTGGAACGGACCGGGGCATCGGCCCGCGACCTGGCACTGGTCGCGGCCAAGAGCCTGCTCAACGGCAGCCTCAACCCGATCGCGCAGAACCGCACGGCGCTCACCGCCGAGGAGATCCTGGCCGCGCGGACGATCGTGGCCCCGCTGACGCGGCCGATGTGCTCCTCCATCGGCGACGGGGCGGCCGCCTGCGTGCTGACCCGGACCGACCTGGCCGCCCGGCACGACCGGCCGTCCGTGCGGGTGCTGGCCTCGGCGGTCGGGGCGGCCCGGGTCGGCGACCAGGGGGACGTGGTCGGACGCACCGCCCGGGCCGCCTACGAACAGGCCGGCGTCGGCCCGGACGGGATCGACCTGTTCGAGGTGCACGACGCCGCGTCACCCGCCGAACTCGTGATCGCCGAGGAGATCGGCATCGCCGCGGCGGGCGAGGGCGCCCGGCTCGCCCGCGACGGCGCCACGGGCATCGGCGGCACGCGGCCGGTGAACGTGTCCGGCGGGCTGCTGGCCCGGGGCCACCCGATCGGCGCCACCGGGGCGGCCCAGATCGTCGAGCTCGCCGACCAGCTGCGCGGCCGGGGCGGCGCGCGCCAGGTGCCGCAGGCACGGATCGGCCTCGCCGAGAACGCCGGTGGATCCCTGGGCGGCGGGCCCGCCGCCTGTGTCGTCACGATCCTGGCCGCCGTCGGGTGACGGCGCGGCCGAGCGCCGGGCGGCTCGCGCGGTGCCTCACCGGTCCACCGTCAGGACCAGCGCGGAGCCGTCGGTGAGCGCTCCGGAGGTGACGACGCCGACCTCGTGCCGGGGCACCTGCCGGTCCCCGCCGCGGCCCTGGATCTGCAGGACCGCCTCCGCGACGGTGTTCATGCCGTGCCGGTAGCCCTCCGCGAGCAGGCCGCCGTGGGTGTTCACCGGCAACGACCCGCCGAGCGCGGTGTTGCCCTCGCGGACGAACGCGCCCGCCTCCCCCGCCCGCAGAAGCCGAGCCCCTCGAGCACCATCTGGTACTGCTGCTGGCCTTCGTCCGCGCGCATCTGCGGGTCGCGGTGACGAGGCCGGCCGGACGGGTGCTGAGCAACCATCAGGACATCGCCGTCAGTGAGACCTACAGCGATTCCATCCGTGAGGCGCGCCGCCGTCACGAGCGGCGACTCGAGTCGATCATCGCGGATGGCGGCGCGGAACAGGTCCACCGCACTCCCGACCCGCACACCACCGCCCGGTTCGTCCTCGGTGCCCTCAACGGTGTCCCGCGGTGGGCCGGTTCACCGGCAACCGCGGCGCTGACCGACTCGATCGCGGAGCAACTCGTCGATCACCTGATCAACGGCATCGGAACCGGGCCGGGCACGGGCGGCGCCTGACCGCCGCCGCGTCGGTCCACGAGGTGTGGGCTCGACCGGGTGGCGCCCGCGGTGTCACCGCCGTCAGCGAGCTGTCCGAGCACTGACCGGCCACCTGTCGCCGTGGCGAGCACCCTTCACCCGCGGGCCGCGGGTATCCTCATGATGATTACGCGCAAACATCAGGTCCGGTGACCGGGAGGTCGGCATGCCCGAAGCAGTGATCGTCGAGGCCGTCCGCACGCCCATCGGCAAGCGCGGCGGCTCGCTCGCGGGGGTGCACCCCGTCGACCTCGCGGCCAAGGTGCTCGAGGCTCTCGCGGCGCGGACCGGCCTCGACCCCGCGCTCGTCGACGACGTCGTGTGGGGTTGCGTCAACCAGGTGGGCGACCAGTCCGCCAACCCCGCCCGGTCGGCTGTGCTGGCGGCCGGCTGGCCCGAGACGGTTCCGGGGACGACGGTCAACCGGGCCTGCGGCTCGAGCCAGCAGGCACTCGACTTCGCGGCCGGCATGGTGATGGCGGGCCAGTACGACCTCGTGGTGGCGGGCGGTGTGGAGTCGATGAGCCGGGTTCCGCTCGGTGCCGGGCGGGACGTCGGCCTGCCCTACGGCCCTCGCCTGCTGCACCGCTACGAGACCGAGCTCGGGGGCGGGACCTTCCACCAGGGCCGCGGCGCCGAGCTGATCGCCGCGAAGTGGGGCCTCACCCGCTCGGTGCTCGACGAGTTCTCCGCGCTCAGCCACGCCCGGGCCGCCGCCGCCATCGACTCCGGCGCGTTCGACGACCAGCTCGTCACGATCCCGGAGGCCCCCGGGCACACCGCCGACGAGGGGCTGCGCCGCGGCACGACCGCGGAGAAGCTGGCGGCGCTCAAGCCGTCCTTCGACGCCGACGGCGTGATCCACGCCGGCAACGCCTCGCAGATCTCCGACGGCGCCGCCGCCTTGCTCGTCACCACCCCGACCCGGGCGGGCGAGCTGGGGCTCACCCCGATCGCCCGCTACCACAGCGGGGCCGTCGGTGGAGCGGACCCCGTCATGATGCTCACCGGGCCCGTCCCCGCCACCGCGAAGGTGCTCGGCCGGGCCGGGCTGTCGATCGACGACATCGGCGCCTTCGAGGTCAACGAGGCCTTCGCCCCGATCCCACTGGCCTGGCTGGCCGAGACCGGTGCCGATCCCGAGCGGGTCAACCCGCTGGGCGGGGCGATCGCCGTCGGGCACCCGCTCGGGGCGTCCGGCGCCATCCTGATGACCCGCCTGGTCCACCACATGCGGGATCGCGGCATCCGCTACGGGCTGCAGACCATGTGCGAGGGCGGCGGGATGGCCAACGCCACGGTCGTCGAACTGCTCAGCTGACGGCCGCTGCGGGTTCGGACCCGGATCGAGGTCCGGACCCTGTTCCCGCCTACCGGTCAGCCGCCATGATCCCGAAGGACTCGGACTCCAGGCTGGTGATGTTGTCCGCCAGCACGCGGGACCTACACCACCGGTTGTCCTGTTCTACGCCTTGACGCCCGGTCCGGACGGTCCGCACCGCTCAGGCGTTGAAACCTCCACCGCAGATGACGACCTGGCCGCTCACGTAGTCGGACTCGGGGATACAGAGCAGGTAGACGGCGCCCGCGGCGTCGGCCGGTGTTCCCGCCCGGCCCAGCGGGATGCCGCGTTCCATCGCGTCGAGCAGCTCCGGGTTCACCCCGACCGCCAGCTGGCGACCCGCGATGTCGATCTTCCCGTCGCCCCCGGCGGGCACCTCGGTGAGCCGGGTGCGGATCAGGCCGAAGGCCACCGCGTTGACCGTCACGTTGTAGCGGCCCCACTCCTTGGACAGCGCCTTGGTCAGCCCGATCACCCCGGCCTTGCCCGCGGAGTAGTTGGCCTGACCGGCGTTGCCGCCGGTGCCCGCGATCGACGAGATGTTGACGACCTTGCGGCACGGCACCTCGGTACCGGCCGCCCTGGCCTGCTTGACCGCGGCGCTGATCACCGGCTGGGCGGCCCGCAGGATCCGGAACGGCGCCTTGAGGTGCACGTCGAGGATGGCGTCCCACTGGTCGTCGCTCATCTTCTGCACGACCGAGTCCCATGTGTAGCCGGCGTTGTTGACGATGATGTCGACCCCGCCGAACTCGTCGACCGCGGTGGTGACGAACCGCTCCGCGAAGCCGTCCTCGGTGACGCTCCCGGCACAGGCGACCGCGGTGCCACCGGCCGCCTCGATCGCCGCCACGGCCTCCTTCGCCGGGTCGGCGTCCAGGTCGTTCACCACGACCCTGGCGCCCTGCCCGGCCAGCTTCTCCGCGATGGCCCGCCCGATCCCGCGCCCGGACCCGGACACCAGGGCCACCTTGCCGTCCAACGTACCCATGTGTCTCCACCTCTCGATCGGGGCGCGGCGGCGCCGGGCCCGGTCTGCGTCGGTAGTGCGGTCAGCTTCCCGTCAGCAACGCGTCGGGCACGTCGACCAGGCGGGACCGCAGGTACTCCCCCAGTCCCTTCGCCTGCGCGTCGGGACGGGTCGAGGAGGCGACGCCCTCGCCGAGCAGCCCGTGCACGACCACGTTGAGCGCCCGGATGCTCGGCAGCTCGAACCGCTCGATCCGGAGGTCGGCGGCCTCCGGGCCGAGCAGCCCGCGCAGCCGGTCGACGGTCAGGTGCTCCCGCGCCCAGGCGTACCCGGCGTCGTCGCGCGCCCACAGGCCGATGTTCGCGTTGCCGCCCTTGTCACCGGACCGGGCACCGAGCACCGCGCCCAGCGGCGCGCGGCGGGTGGGCCCGACCGGCGCCGGGGCCTGCGCGGCGGGAGCGGCCGCGGCGGCCGGCACCGGTGCGGTGGGCGGACCCGGTGCGGTGGGCGGATCGGGAATCACGCGCCGCTCGCCGTCGGGCAGGACGAGTACGTGGTTCACCGACGAACGGGGGACGGCCGCGGGCCGGTAGACCCCGTAGGCCGACTCCGACGTCGGTGGGGTGGTCGTGTGGAAGCCCGCGTAGCCGGCCAGCGCGACCTCCATGATCCCGCTGGAGAACGCCCGTCCGACCTTGCGCGGATCGGGGTCCTTCACGGTGACCCGCAGGTGCGCGGTGGCCTGCTCGTTGGTGGGCGCGTCGGGACTGTCGAAGCGCAGCAGCCGCACGTCGACGTCGGCGAACCGGTCGCGTCCGCCCAGCACGTCGAACAGCTGCTGCTCGGCGAACTCCGCCTTGGCCTCGACGTCGAGCCCGGTGAGCACCATCGTCATCGTGTTGCGGAACCCGCCGACGTCGTTGAGCGCCACCTTCAGCGTCTCCGGCGGCGGGCTCCCGGTTGCCCCGGTGATCTCCACCCGGTGCTCGGCCTGCTGGCGCAGCGTGATCGTGTCGAAGTGGGTCACCACGTCCGGGCCCAGGTAGGCCGGTTCGGCGATCTCGTAGAGCAGCTGCGCGGTGACGGTGCCCACCGACACCAGCCCACCGGTGCCCTCGTGCTTGGTGATCACCGAGGAGCCGTCGGCGGCCACCTCGGCGATCGGGAAGCCCGGGTAGCGGCGGTCGGTCACCTCGTCGAGGAACGCGTAGTTGCCACCGGTCGCCTGTGGGCCGCACTCGATGACGTGGCCGGCCGCGACGGCGCCGGCGAGGGGGTCCCAGTCGCTGCGCTCCCACCCGTGCCACCAGGCCGCCGGCCCGACGACGAGGGAGGCGTCGGTGACCCGCCCGGTGACGACGACGTCCGCCCCGGCGCCGAGGGCCTCGGCGATGCCCCAGCCACCCAGGTAGGCGTTGGCCGAGACGGGCTTGGCCTCACCGACCGGCGGGGTGATCGCGGCGAAATCGCCACGCAGGTCGTCGCCCTCGACGTGGGCGACCCGGACCGGCACGCCGAGCCGCTGCGCCAGCTCGCGCAGGGCGGCGGCCAGCCCGGCCGGGTTGAGCCCACCGGCGTTGGCGACGACCTTGATGCCGCGGTCGGCACAGGTGCCCAGCACCTGCTCCATCTGGGTGAGGAAGGTGCGGGCGTAGCCGCCCGCCGGGTCCTTCGCCTGGGCCTTGGCCAGGATCAGCATCGTCAGCTCGGCGAGGTAGTCCCCGCAGAGCACGTCGATGGGCCCACCCTCGACCATCTCCCGCGCCGCGGAGATCCGGTCCCCGTAGAAGCCCGAGCAGTTGCCGATGCGGATCGGGGCCCTCATGCCGCACCTCCCGTGAACTGGCCCGGCGTGCGGCCTCCGCCGGGTGGCCCGGCGAACGCCTGCGCGATCGAGAGCCACTCGTCGGCCAGGGGGCCCTCGGCGAGCAGCACGGTGTCGTCGCGGTGGCGACGCTGGGTGACCAGCAGGCAGAAGTCGAGCGCGGGACCGCTGACCCGGTCGGGTGCCTCCTCGGCGCCCCACGTCCACCGGCTCCCGTCGGGTGCGGTGAGCTCCACCCGGACCGGCTCGGTGGGCACCTCGCGGCCGTTGGCCAGGTAGCTGAACGCCCGCGCTCCGACCCCGATGTGGGCGACGTGGCGCAGCCGGGACGACGGCGGGCGGGTGCGGCCCAGGCCGTCGGCCACGTCCTGGCCGTGCGCCCAGGTCTCCATGATCCGCGCCGTCAACGACGACGCCGCACTCATCGGCGGGCCGAACCACGGCACCCGCACCGACGGCTCGATCCGGGCGAACGCGATGACCAGCGCGGCACGCGCACCGTCGAACCAGGCCAGCAGCTCCGCGCCCGGCATCGCCCGGTACCGCGCGGCGATGGTGTCCGGTGAGATCGTCCCGTCGGCCAGCTTCGGCACCACCTCGGCGGTGAAGCCCTCCGGGTCGGTGGCCGAGCGGACGGCGGCGTCGTCGAAGAACGCCAGGTGGCTGATCTGGTCCCGGACGGCCCAGCCCGCGGCGGGCGTCGGGGCGTCCCAGCCCTCGGGACCCTCCGGCAGCCCGGTGAGCAGCTCTCGCAGATCGGCGGTCTCCGCCTCGATGTCGGCGATGACGGACTCCATGGACACGGCCACGGCTACAGCCCCTTCCAGACCGGTGTGCGCTTCTCGCGGAACGCGGCCGGGCCCTCCTGGGCGTCGGCGCTGTGGTAGACCGGCTCCCAGATGTCCTCGGCCAGCTCGTAGGCCCGGGCCAGCGGGTACTCGGCCGAGAGGTACGCGGTGCGTTTGGCCGCGAGCACCGACAGCGGGGCGTTCGAGGCGATCCGCACGGCGAGTTCCTGCGTCCGGGCCCGCAGCTCGGCCGCGGGGACCACCTCGTTGACCATGCCGACCTCGCGGGCGCGCTCCGCGGAGATCGGGTCGCCGGTCAGCAGGATCTGCAGCGCCAGCCGTGGCGGCAGCAGCCACGACAGCGGCGCCGCCCAGGGGGATCCACGGCCCACCTTGACCTCGCTGACGGCGAACGTGGCGTGCTCGGCGGCCACGACGAGGTCGCACTGCTGGGCGAGCAGGAACCCACCGGCGAACGCGACGCCGTTCACCGCGGCGATCGTCGGCTTGACGACGTCGATGTTGCGGCCGAACTGCGGGGCGAAGTCGGGCGGCGGGACGGTGAGCGCGGTCTCGGACATCTCCTTGAGGTCGCCCCCGGCGCAGAACGCCCGGTCGCCCGCCCCGGTGAGCACCATGACCTTGGCCGAGTCGTCGCCGTTGAACCGGTGGGTCGCGGCGAACAGGCCCTCCCGGGCCGCCGCGTTGAGCGCGTTGCGGGCCTCCGGACGGTTGATGGTCACCCAGGCCACCCCGTCGTCGACCTCGTACGTGATCGTTTCCTCGCTCACCGGTTCCCGTCCTGTCGTGCCGAGGCCCCACGCGAAGTGAGGACTTGTTCACTCGCGACCGTACCGTCTCGCCTGTCATGATGACCAGATGGCGAGTGGTACACCAGCCGACGGCGTGCGGCGACGCGACCCGGACCGGCGCCGCCGCATCCTCGCCGCCGCCGCCGACCTGGTGTCCCGCCGCGGCTTCCACGCCGTGGCGATGGACGAGATCGGCGCCGAGGCGGGCATCGTCGGCTCGGGCGTCTACCGGCACTTCGCCAGCAAGAACGACCTCCTCGTCGCCCTGCTCGACCAGGCGATGCAGCGGCTGCAGAACCGGGCCACCACGATCGTCGCCCAGACCGACGACGACCACGTCGCGCTGTCTCTGCTGGTACGCGACCACATCCGGGTCGCCCTGCACGACCGCGACATCCTCGCGGTCTACCACCGCGAGGCGCACAGCCTGCCCGACGCCGACCGCAGACGGCTGCGCCGCGAGCAGCGCCACTACATCGAGGAGTGGGTCGGCGTGCTCGGGCCGCTGCGACCCGACCTCGGCGACGGCGAGCTGCGGCTGCTCGTGCACGCCGCCATCGGCGCGGTGCAGGCGACGCTGTTCTACCGCAGCGGGCTGACCGAGCAGCGGCTCGCCGAGCTGCTCGACGTGACCGCCCACGCCTGCCTGGGCGTGCCCCCGAGCTCGGCGCCGGATGTGAACCTGATCTGACTAGGGCCTGTTCCTACCACACAACCCGGCCGCGCTCCGCCATCGACGTCAGCAGGCTCTTCCGGCCCGGCGGCACACCGGTCCCCGCAGCGGACCCCGCACTCCGACCACGCATCGACCGCAGCGCGCCCGATCCTCCCTGTCCGGCAACCCGGTGATACCGCCACGGTCATCCCGGGCGCGATAGCGCCCGGCCGGCGGCGGAGCGCAGGTCGGCAGACGCGTGGGAGCCGCGACCGACGACTCTGGTGTCGTCGTCACCAAGGAGCCCGCGCATGGCATGGCGGTCGCCGCCGGAGCGCTCTCGCCTCACCGCGGTGCTCGACCCGCAACCGGGGGAGGCGGATGAGCCGGATCACATGGCGTTACCGTTCACCACTGTCACAGTTGACGATGTAGAGATCTCCGCCGGAGGTCCGCGCTCCGCCGGGAGGCAGCGATGACCCAGCATGTCGGCACACACCGCGCGCCGCCCTCCCCGGGCGGGCACGTCCGCGGGCGGCGTTTCGCGATGGTGTTCCTGCCTTCGATGCTGGCCCTGGGGCTGCTGACTGCCGGGGTTGCCACCGGCGCGGTGCCCGTCGCGCTCGCGATGGAGGGGCGGCAGACCCTGAAGTTCACCGCCGCGCGGTTCGACGCCGAGGCGCGCGGCGCACTGCCCTCGTTCGTGCAGAACAGAGACGGCTCGCGGCAGCCCGTCGTCGTCCTGCAGCTGTCCGACATCACGATCGCCGGTGCGTGCGTGTCGACCGCGGTCGACACGCCGCTCGGCTCCTACGTGCTACGCGCGGTCACCGACGACTCGGCGCCGATCGTGGTCGGCGATGCCCAGATCGCCATCGAGAGCCTCGACGGCGTGGGCGCAGCGGGACAGCAGATCCTCCTCAACCGCAGCGAGACGGCGCCGGACGGTACGCCGGTCGACACGTCCACCGGTGGGGTGCCGGTCACCGCGGGCGGTCTCGCGCTGGACATCAGCGCGACGGCCCGGTGGGCGACGGTCAACCAGCTCACCCTCTCGGGGTTGCGCCTACAGGTGGGTCAGGACCAGCCGGAATGCCTCTGATGCCCCGATCAGCTGCAGCGCGACGTCGGCACGACCGGGGCGCTGGAGCGAGCCGGTGGCGCCGGTGGTACCGCTCGCAACCGCTGGCGGCGGTGATCCTGACCGCCGCGGCCGGCCTGGTGATCCTCTTCCTACCGGGCGGGCGGCTGACGGTGCTGCTGCTGCCCGGGCTCGCCGGGACCTCCGGGTTCCTCTTCGGCTGCGCCCTCTGCGCGCTCGCCGCATTCCTCTGGTTCGCACCGGGCCACCGCGAGTTCACCGGCGTGGCGGTGATCCTCGTGTCGTTGACCTCGCTGGTGACCACCAACATCGGCGGCTTCCTGGTGGGGACGCTGCTCGGTGTCCTCGGGGGATCCCTCGGCTTCGCGTGGCACGGCACCGACGACCGGCCACCCTCGGAAGCCGAACCGGCCACCCGACGGGGCACCGGATGAACGGCCGCGAGTACCGCATCGACGAGCTGGCGCGCACCGCAGGGACGACCGTGCGCAACATCCGCGCGTACCAGGACCGTGGCCTGCTCCCGCCTCCGCGCCGGGCCGGCCGGGTCGGCCTCTACGACGAGGCCCACCTGGCCCGGCTGCGACTCGTCGGCCGCCTGCTCGAGCGGGGCTACACCGTGCAGAACATCGGTGAGCTCATCACGGCCTGGGAGCAGGGGCGGGACCTCACCGCGGTGCTCGGCCTCGAGCAGGTCGTCACGGGCTTCTGGAGCGACGAGATCCCGACCATGGCCACCCCGGCGGATCTGAGCCCGTTCGCCGGTCCCGACGGCCTCGACACCGCCATCACCCGGCTCCACGACATCGGCGTGATCGAACGACAGGATGCGGACCGGTACAGGGTGCCGAGCCCGCGATTGCTCAACGCCCTGCGCGAGCTGGTCTCGTCGGGCCTCCCGGTCGACGCGGTGCTCGCCGTCGCCGAACAGCTCAGATCGTCGATGAACGGGCTGGCCGCGCGGTTCATCGGCGGGCTCGCCGATGCCGTGCTGGCCGGACACGAGCCCGGGTGGATCCCCAGCGGGAGTGAGATGACCCAGCTCACCGCCGCCATCGGCCGAGCGAGACCGGCCATCGCCGCAGCGGTCGACGCCGCGTTCGGCCAGGCGCTGGAGCGGCACAGCGGCGGCGCGATCGGCGACTACATCAGCGGGATCACGCCGCACGGCGGGAACATCCACGACGTCGTCTGACTCACCTACTCAACACCCCGGCGAGGGTCTGGCGCCTTCCGCCGGGGGTGTGACCGCGGTGGGCCGGTTGATGTCGCTGCTCGTCGTGTAGGTCCCGGCAGGAGCTGCTCGACGACGAGCTGGCCGGGCACAGCTGCGCCGACCGGCGGGCCGAGGCTGATGGGGGACGGTGACCGAGCAGTATGCGATAGGCCATGGGCATGGTTCTTCTCCCGGGCATCAGGTGACCTGGCCGTTCTCCGCCTCGCCCAGGAGGCCCGGATCACCGAGCTCGAGGCTCGTGCTGACCGCCCGGTCGTGGCGCACGTCGACGGTGCTTGCTGCGGGAAGGCCGTTGCTGGCGGTGACGGTATAGGTGCCCTCGGGCAGCCCGGTCAGCCGAAACGATCCGTCGGCGGCGGTGCGGCCGGTCGCCACCACCGTGCCGTCGGCATCGCGGACGGTGGCCACGGCGCCGCCGATCGGCATGCCCTGCCGCGAGCGGACCGTGCCGGTCACCTCGCCGGCCGGGGCGAGGTCGATGTCCTGGTGGACGGTGCCGGTCTGCGGCACCTGGATCAGCATCGAGGCCGAGGGCCCGGACGTGGGTGCGGCGAGGAGCCGGTGCTCCCCGGCGGGGATGTGGGTGAGCAGGTAGCGCCCGTCGGTGTCGGCCCGCCCGCCGGCGACGCGCTGCCCGGCGAGGTCGACGACGGTGACGAGCGCGGGCACCCCCGTTCCGCTGGCGGTCCGGATCCGGCCGGTCACGCAGGCCGGGCCGTCGACGGCCAGGTCGTGTCGGACCGCGGCCTCGGTGACCTCGACCCACTCGGTCGCGGGCTCACGACCGCCGGACTGCCCGACGAGCAGGTACTCCCCTGCCCCGGGCAGGTCGGCGCGGTAGTCGCCCCGACCGTCCGAGTAGGTGGCGGCGACCTGGCTGCCCGTGTTGTCGAACACGGCGACCGCGGCGGCGGCCAGCGGGTTCCCCTCGCGATCGGTGAGCCGTCCGTAGAGCGCCGGGCCGGCCGGGGTCTTCTGGAAGGTGTGCGGCTCGGGAGTCACGGCGAACCCGTCGGCGACGACGGCGGTGTTCACGGGCATCGAGGCGCCCTCGGTCGCGCCGGCTCCGGCGCCCGGCGCCACCACGGCGAGAGGTTTCCGCCGCGCCGGTGCCTGCGAGTCGCCGGCCGGTCCGCGGCTCGCGGATCGCTCGTCCGCGGTGTCGTCCGCCGACGACCGACCGTCCCCACGGCGCTCGACGAGCAGATAGAGCACCGGCACCAGGACGAGGGTGAGCAGCGTGGAGGTGACCAGGCCGCCGATCACGACCACCGCGAGCGGCTGGGCGATGAACCCGCCACCGCCGCCGGTGAAACCCAACGCCAGTGGCAGCAGGGCGAACACCGTGGCGACGGCCGTCATCAGGATCGGGCGCAGCCGCTGCGCCGAGCCCTCGACCAGGGCTTCGCGGACGGTGTGCCCGTCGCGCCGGTACTGGTTGACCAGATCGATCAGGACGATCGCGTTGGTGACCACGATCCCGACGAGCAGCAGCATGCCGATCAGCGCGGGCACACCCAGCGGTATGCCGGTGATCAGCAGCAGACCGAGCGCTCCGGTCGCCGCGAACGGGATCGAGACGAGCAGCAGCAGCGGCTGCAGCAGGCTGCGGAACGTCACGACCATGACGAGGTAGACCACGGCGATGGCGGCCAGCAGCGCGAGTCCGAGCTGGGTGAACGCCTCCTCCTGATCGGCGCTGATCCCGCCGATCTCCGCCGTGACCCCGTCCGGAAGGTCGAGTTCGTCGAGCTCGGCCCGCAGGTCGGAGGTGACGGTGCCGAGGTCCTCGGCATCGGGGCGGGCGGTGATCTGTGCGCTGCGCTCGCCGTCGGTCCGCACGATTGTCGGCACGGTGGTGGTCTCGGTGATCGTGGCGATGTCGGCGAGGGTCACCGCACCCAGCGGCAGCGCCCGCAGCGCGGCCAGGTCGGCCGGAGCGTCACCGGTGCGCAGCACGACGTCCTGCTCGACCCCGTCGATCGTCACCGTGCCGACGGTGGAACCACGCAGCGCCGTGGCCACGGCCTGGCCCACCGCCGCCTCGGTGAGCCCCTGTTCGGCGGCGAGCCTCCGGTCCACGGCCACGTCCACCGTGGTCTGTTCGGCGGCGAGGTTGTTGCGCACGTCGGTCGCGCCCGGGATGGCCTCGACGGCCCCCTGGACCGTGGCGGCGGCCTCGGCCAGGACCTCGGAGTCCTGGGCGCGGACGTCGACGGCGAGCTCGTCGGCGCCGAATCCGCCCTGCCCGGCGGTGACCGTCAGCGTGCCTGCGTCGTTCAGGCCGTCGAACGTCTCGCGCAGGTCGGCGGCCACCGCCTCGACGTCCGCGTCCTCGGCGAGGGTCACCGCGAACCGGGTCGCCGTGCTCCCGAGGTCGCCGGGTGGGCCGAGCAGCACGGCGCCACCGGCCGGGGAGCCGACCGTGACCTGGTAGGTCTCGACCTCGTCGGTGCCGGCGAGGACCTCCTCCACCTGCCGTGCGGCGGCGTCGGCCTGGGGCAGCCCGGTGCCGGGATCGAGCTCCTGGGTCACGGTGAGGGTGTCGCCGCCCGTGCTGCCCAGGAAGTTGGTCTCCAGCAGCGGCACCAGTGCGACGGTTCCACCCAGGACCGCCACGGCGAGCGCGAGCGAGAGTACCGGGCGGGCGAGCGCCCCGTTGAGCACCGGAAGGTAGCCACGCTGCAACGCGGTGGGCTCCTCGGTGACGCGGCTCTCCGCGTGGGCCGGTGCGGACGGGCTGCGCAGGAACACCGACGCCAGCACCGGCACCACCGTCAGCGAGACGAGGAGCGAGGCGAGCAGCGCGGCGGTGACGGTCACCGCGAACGGTCGGAACAGCTCGCCGACCTGACCGCCGACGAAGGCGATCGGGAGGAACACCGCGACGGTGGTGATCGTCGAGGCGGTGATCGCGCCGGCCACCTCGCGGATCGCGGTGAGGATCGCCGCGCGCCGCGGACCGCCGTAGCCGATGTGCCGCTTGATGTTCTCGATGACGACGATCGAGTCGTCGACGACGCGCCCGACGGCGACGGTGAGCGCGCCGAGGGTGAGGATGTTGAGCGTGTTGCCGCCCAGGTAGAGCACGACCAGCGCCAGCAGCACCGACAGCGGGATCGACACCGCGGTCACGACGGTGGCCCGCACCGAGAGCAGGAAGCCCAGGATCACCAGCACGGCGAACAGCAGGCCCAACAGGCCCTCGGTGGTGAGGTCCTCGACCGACTGCTCGATGAACGGCGCCTGGTCGAACACCACCGTGACCTCGGCGTCCTGCGCAGCTCCACCGAGCAGGTCGGTGACCTCCCCGAGCGCTTCGGTGACATCCTCGGACACCGCGATCGTGTTGGCATCGGGCAGTTTCGTGATGCCGATCCCGATGCTCGCCGCACCGTTGGTGCGGGTGTACCCGGTGGCCGGCGCGGGCTCGGCGGTGATGACGGCGATGTCGCCCAGGCGCACCGGGTCAGCACCCGGTGCCGCCGGGACGACGAAGAGCTCGCTCAGCTGCTCGACCGCCGTGATCGGGGTGCCGACCTCGACCGCCACCGGTTGGGTGTCGGGGGTCAGCTCGCCGGCGGGCACCCGCACACCGTTGGCCTGTAGCACCTGGGAGATCGACGCGGGCGACACGCCGCGATCGGCCGCGGCCGCGGCGTCGAGGTCGATCGTGACACGTGGGTCCGCGATGCCCGACAACGTCACCTGCCCGACACCGTCGAGCGCGCCGAGCAACGGTCGCACGTCGTCGCGCAGCACCGCCGCGAGCTGGTCGTCGGCCAGCGTGGACGATGCCGCGAGCTGCAGCACCGGGATCGCGTCCGTGGTGATCGCGCTGACCGTCGGTGTCACGCCCTCGGGGAGCGCGATGCCCACCACCGCGCGCTCCACCGCGGTGGCCGACTCGTCGATGTCGGTGCCGTAGGCGAACTCCAGGGTGATCGCGGAGACGCTGCCGCTGGACGTCGAGGAGGACCCGATCAGGCCGTCGACGCCGTCGACCGCCGTCTCGATCGGGTCGGTGACCTGCCGCTCCACGGACTCGGGTGAGGCACCCGGGTAGGGGGTCACCACGGTGAGCACGGGTAGCTCGAGCGAGGGCAGCAGCTCCTGGCGAAGCGAGGTCGCCGCGAACACGCCGAAGGCGAGGACGAGCATCGTGACCAGTCCGACGATGGCACGGTTGGTTAGGCTGAGACGCGCGAGCCAGGTCATGGGGATCAGTGAATACTACGGCCGGGGCGAAGCTTCATCAGAGGCTGAGATTTCGCTGAGGCACGGAGGGCAGGACATGGACGGCGAACGGTCGGAGCTGCTCGCGTCCATCGATCGGCACGAGGCCGTGCTGCGGCGGGCGATCACCCGGGCCGGGCCGGACCCGCTGTTCGACAGTGGGCTGACCATGCAACAGCTCCGGATCCTCCTGTTGCTCGACACGGACGGTCCTCTCCCGCAGGGCGACCTCGCCCACGCTCTCGGTGTGACCCTGCCCACCGTCACCGGAATCGTGGATCGGCTGGTCGGTCGCGAGCTGGTGCACCGCATCGAGAACGCCGGCGACCGCCGGATCCGGCTCGCGGGCCTCACCCCCGAGGGCCTTGCCCTCGTCGAACAGATCGCCGCGGCCGGCCAGAAGCGGCGCCGGCGGTTGCTCATGCGCATCGATGTCGATGCCCTGCGCGGGCTCGAACGGGGACTGGCCGCGCTGCGCGAGCTCGCCCAGGACGACTCACCGCGGCGACGCAGCCAGCCGTGACCCACGCCCCCCGAGCCGCAGGGCCACGGCGTCGGGGGGCGTCCAGCAGCGTGGCGGATCCACCGGACAGGCAGGCCGTCTGCGTGCGCCGCGTCCTACCTCAGCGGACCATCGTTGATCAGGCCGCCGAGCGGGCCTTCGACGAAGCGGGGATCCACGTCGGGCAGCTCGGTCTCCAGACCGTCGGCGCCCTCCGGCCTCGGCGCGTCGACGGCGTCGACCACCTGGGCCAACAGGTCCTCGACGAGGGTGGTGACGGCGTTGACGCCCTGACCCAGGTCGCCGGGGGTGGAGACGTCGGCCATGGCTACTCCGCCCCCGCCGACGACGGTGGCGGCGACGATCGTGGCGACGACGAACTGCTTGCGTGCCCTCATGCTCGATCTCCTCACATGTTCTCCGCGCCGGCGTAGATCGCCTCGCGGATGCGGTTGTAGGTGCCGCAACGGCAGATGTTGCGGATCTCCTCGATGGCGGCGTCGTCGAGCTTGCGGCCCTCGGCGGCGCACTGGCGGACCTTGGCCACCGCGGCCATGATCTGGCCGGGCTGGCAGTAGCCGCACTGCGCGACGTCGTTGGCGATCCAGGCCTCCTGCATGGGGTGCAGGTCGGAGCCGACGGTGTCGGCGAGGCCCTCGATGGTGGTGATCTCGTCATCGGCGGAGATGCCGGAGACCGGGACCGAGCAGGGGTTGAACGCCTTGCCGTTGATGTGGCTGGTGCAGGCCTTGCACACGTTGATGCCGCAGCCGTACTTCGGCCCGGTGACCCCGAGCAGGTCGCGGATCACCCAGAGCAGGCGGACGTCGTCCTCGACCTCCACCGTGACGGACTCACCGTTGAGGGTGAAGGTGTGGGTGGGCATGTCTGGCGCTCCTAGAAGGTGAACTGCAGGCCGTTGGTGGGTGACTGCGGGACCGGCGGCACGACCGGCTTGGGCTCGTACGGGAACGGGTCCTTGTGGTTGATCGGGAAGAACTCCGGCATGATGCCGGTGGCGCGCCGGTAGGCGTTGGCGACCGCCGCCCCGGTGGAGGCCACGCCGGCCTCGCCGATTCCGCCGGGCTCGGGGAACCCGGAGTCGACGATGTGGATGTCCATCTCGATCGGGGTGTTCCACTGCCGGGTGTAGAAGTAGTTGTCCCAGCTGGCCTCGACGAAGTAGCCGTCGGTGAGATGCAGGCTGGAGGTCAGCACGTTGGCGATCGCGTCGTTGATGCCACCCATCATCTGGGCCTCGACGCCGCGCGGGTTGATGACCAGGCCGGGGTCGATCGCGAAGGTCACCTTCGTGACACGGGGACCGGTGACGCCCTCGCGGATCGGCCGGTTCACCGTCTCCGGGCGGCAGTCGATCTCCACCAGGCAGGCCGACACGCCCTTGTACTCGAAGTGGAAGCCGAGCCCCTGGGCGGTGCCCTCGGGCATCGAGCGGCCCCAGTCGCCCTCCTCGGCGACCTTGTCGAGCACGCCGCGGGCCCGGTCGGACTTGAGGAACTCCCGGCGGAACTCGTAGGGGTCCTTGCCCATCTTCTCGGCGATCCGGTCGACCATCAGCTCGCGGGCGGCCGTGACGTCGGGGGAGTAGATGTTGCGGGTGGACTGCGTGTTGAACCGCAGGTCGACCTCGTTGAGCAACCGGGTGCTCACCCCGAAGTTGTAGTGCGTCACCTGCGTCAGCTCGAAGATGGACTGGGACAGCGTGTAGTTCGCGGCCGGCAGCTTGAACACCGCCGCCGTCAGCGGCTCGCCCAGACCCGGGTTGGTCTCGGTCGCCACGCTGGCGTGACGCTGCTCGAAGCTGACCACCGTGTCCCCGGCGATGACGGCGCGCACGCGCGATGTGCACAGCGGGTGCACGCGACCGACGCGCGCGTCGTCGGCGCGGTGCCACATCAGCTTGACGGGCTTGCCCATCTTCTGCGAGATCTCGGCGGCCTCGAGCGCAGCGTCGAAGAACAGCTTGCGGCCGAACGAGCCGCCGCCCTCGATGACATGGAAGGTGACCGCGCTCGTCGGGAGGCCGATCACCTTGGCGATCTCGGCCTGCGCGGCGATCGGGTTCTTCGCCGGGCCCCAGATCTCGGCGCGGTCGGAGCGCACGTCGGCGATGGCGGAGTTGGTCTCCAAAGAGGCGCCGCTGCGGAAGTAGAACGTGTGCTCGCTCTCCAGGCTCTCGCCCACCACCCCGGCCGGGACGACCAGCGGCAGCTCGGCCGCCTTGATCTCGGCGAGCACCGAGTCGTCGTTCGCGCCCTCGGCGGTGCCGGCGGCCCAGCGGGCCCGCAGCACCTGGATGGCGTCGATGCACTGGCCGAAGGTCAGCGCACGGACCGCGATGCCGGTGCCGACCACCTCGACGTCGGTGACGCCGGGCATGCGCCGGACCTCGTCGATGTTGTCCACGGACTCGACCGTGCCGTTGAGCGTGGGTGCCCGGCAGACCATGGTGGGCAGCGCGTCGGGGATGTCCAGGTCGGTGACGAACTTCTTCGCACCGGTCACCATCGCGAGCTGGTCGGACTTGTTGCGCGGCTTCCCGACGACCGTGAACTCCTCGCGGGGCTTGAGGAGGACCTCCACCTGTTCGGTCACGTCGGCGCTCGCGACCTCGGCCAGGTCACCGATCGGGATCACCGCCCCGACGGTGCTGGTGATCAGGCCCGCCCGGCTGGTCAGCAGGCCGACCTCCTGCTCCAGCTGGGCCGCCGCCGCGTCGAGCAGCCGCTTGTTGGCGATCGCGGCCGCCACGCGGATCGGGGTGTAGGTGGTGAACGTGGTGCTCGACCCGGCGGTGATCTGGTTGAACAGCAGCTCCGGGCGGGCATCGGCCAGGGTGACGATCACCTGGTCGGGATCGAGTCCCATCTCCTCGGCGATGATCATCTGGGTGGACGTGATGATGCCCTGCCCGTTGTCCGAGCGGGGGAGCTCGAAAGAGACCGTGCTGTCGCGGTTGACCGTGATGCGGATCAGATTCGCCGTCGCGCGGGACGTCTCGCGCAGGAGATCGAGCAGGTCGTAGGCCTCCGGGACCTGCGGGGGCGACACGAGCGGGCTCGCGACGGCGGTCGGGCCCAGCCCGAGCGACTGGCGCCCCATCTCCGCGGCCACCACCAGCGTCGGGGCAGCGATGACGAAGCCGAGGAACTTCCGTCGGCTGACGTCGACACGCGGGCGATCAGGTCGCGGTGTAGCGGCAGTGCGGTGGTGGGCCATCCGGGAGGTCCTCTTCCTGGCAGACGACGGGCTGGAGCCGGCGCGGTGGGAGCCGGGCGATGGGCGGTGAGAGCGAGCGGGCAGTGTCCTGGTCCTGGGCACGGGGCGACCCGGGGCACAAGCACTTTCCACGGCACTAACGATTCACCGGACCGGAAGGTTCGACCCGCTGTCGACACGGCGCCGTTGCCCCACGAGCCGCAGCTCTCCGTCGCCGAGCGTCTGCACGAGGACCCGGGTCTTCCACGCTGAGGCGCTGGGCCTGCCGGTACCGCGAACCGGCGGTTCCGCTCACGACCGCCACAGTCCCGTCGCCCACCTGTGGTCGTAACGGCAGCCTGGTGCGCCCGTCACCTGGACCGACGGGGGATCCGCGCAGAGACACCCCTGCCGCCTGGTCCTGGACGCGATCTTCTACCTGGTGGTCGGCGGGATCGCCTGGGCGGCGCTCCCGCACGACTTCCCGCCCGCCAAGACCATCTACGGCCTCTACCTCCTCTGGGTCGAGACCGGGGCCTGGCTCCCCATCCACGACGCCTTGCGCGACCTGGTCGTCGCCGACACGAGGGTCGCGACCCCGCCCCGGCCGCTGCAATCATCGCCTCCCAGAGCCTTCTCGGCGCCGACATGTCACCGCGCCTCGCCCGCACCCGCGACTGGTGACCGAGTTCCGAGCCGCACTCCTGGCGATGGACGCGGTCGGCACCGGCCCGGGTGTGGCTGTCGACGAGACCGCCCGCGGTGACGGCATCGGGTTCGCGCCGTCCTCCCGGGGCGCGTGGCGTGCCCTGGACGAGGGAATCGGCGCCAGGGCTGGCCCCGGGGGGGCTGGTCAGGGCGCCAGCCGCTGTGCCAGCGCAGCCAGCCTGTCGACGCCCTCGCACTCCAGGGCGGGCAGCGCGGCGGCCTCGCGGCGCACCGCCGCGAGGCGGTCGGAGGCCGGGGCCCCGCCCACGGCAGCCGAAGCGGTTCGCGACCACGTGTCGGCGAGCCGCCGGTACACCGCGGCCGCCGCGAACACGGCCGGATCGTGGACCCAGCCGCCGAGATCGGTCAGGAACTCCGCCTGCAGCCGCCGGAACAGCCCGCCGCCGGTTCCCGCCTTCTCCACGAACACCTGCAGGCTGAACAGCGCACGATCCAGCGCGTCCCCCGGGAACTGCTCGGCCCAGAGGTCGAGGTCGGCCACGAACGCAGCGACCCCGGCGGTCCCGGCGACCGCCGTCGCACCCATCGCCGGGACCGGGTCGGACATCCCGTGCACCGCCTCGGCACACGCCCTCGCCGCCGCCGCCCGCAGGTCGGGCAGTGCGTCGGGGAAGCCGAGCCGGAAGCAGGTGTGCCGGGTGGGCACCGGGAAGCCGACGGCCGAGCGGGCCCGCGCCAGGTCGTCGCGGCCGATCGTCTGCGGCTCGGCCCGGTCGTTATCCACCACGACAACCGTGCCCGCGTCGTCGTCGTAGCCGATGACGACGATGTCGTGGCGACTCATCCGCATCTTCACCCGCAGGTAGGGCAGCTCGGCCATCTCGGCCCAGCACAGGACCGGGCGGCCCGCATCGAGCTCGTCGCGCACCCACTCCCAGCCCAGCACCGGATCGTCGGTCGAGCGCAGCTCCTGGGCGATGCCGAGGTTCGCGCTGAACTGCTCGGTCAGCGAGGCGCCCCGCCCGACGAGGTAGATCGGGGTCCCGAGGCCGGGACCACGCAGGTAGCTGAAGCTCAGGCTGCCGCCCAGCCCGAACACCGCGCCCTCGCCCATCGGCGCGTCGCCATAGCTCAGGCCGGCCCATTCGAGCAGGTCACGCAGCGAGCCGGACCCGCAGTGCCCGCCGATCCGGTGCGGGTACCCGGCGACCATCGAGCCACCCATCAGGCACCCCGGGCGATCGTGCCGGGCACCGACGGGCGGGTCGGTCCGGTGTCCGCCGTCGCCGTGTCGGGTCGTGCGACACGGAACCTGCTGACCACGTCGGCCCCGTCGGCCGAGCCGAACCGCTCGAAGTGCGCGAGGTCCACCGTGACGAACACGGCGTGCGCGGAGAAACGCACCGCACCGTCGGCGGCGCGCCCCTCGGCCGCCATCGTCAACCGGCGACCCTCCTGGCTGACCAGCCGACCCACCAGCCGGTGCGGCTCCCCCACCGGCACCGGTGCCAGGTACTCCACCTGGAGGCTGCGGGTCACGGCCGGCTGCCGCAGCACGTAGAGCAGGAACGCCACCAGGTCGTCGCAGGCCGACGCCAGCACCCCGCCGTGCACGACACCGTGGGCGCCGGCGTGCTTCGGCGCGAAGGACACGTCGGCCAGCACCTCGTCGCCGACGCGGTAGACCTGCAGCGCGACCCCGGCCGGGTTGTCCGGGCCGCAGCCGAAGCACCGGTCCCCGTGCGGGTCGAGCAGGACCGCGTCCGCTGGCCGCGGAGGAAGCTCCGTCATCGGTGGACCCTTCGTTGCGGTGTGTCCGTCTTCTTGACAGCGGCGGGCCGTCTGTCAGGCTGCCATCATGGCACAGCGGCAGCACCGGTTCCCGGGTGTCACGCGCCACCTGCTGCGCGAGGCCGTGATCGACGCCACAGCCGAGGTCGCCGACCGATCCGGCTGGGAGTCGCTGCGGATGGGCGACGTGGCGGTCGCGGTGGGCATCAGCCGGCAGACCCTCTACGCGGAGTTCGGCTCGAAGCCCGCATTGGTCCGCGCGGTCGTGCTCCGCCGGACCGACCTGCTCCTCGGCGCGCTGTCCGACGTCCTCGCGGACGCGGGCGGCGACGAGCAGGAGGCGGTCCGCACCTGCTGCCGGTTCGTGCTGAACGCCGCCCGGGACGACCCCATGGTCACCTGCCTGCTCACCGGAGCGGAGAGCGGCCTGCTCGACCTGGTCACCACCGACTCGGCCCCGATCATCGACCGGGCCACCGCGGCCCTCACCGGCCACGTCCTGCGACGCCGTCCCTCCGCGGACCCGCGCCGGGTGGCGGTGGCCGCCGACGCACTGGCCCGGCTGCTGGTCAGCCACGTGGTGCTGCCCGACCGCGACGTGGACACCGTGGCCGGTGAGATCGCCGAACTGGTCGGGCCCTACCTCCGAGAGGTCCTCTCGACCGGGTGACCCGCATGCTCCTGTCTCCCGGGCCGTGCGGTGTCGACCCGATGACGGGAGACGCGCCGCGCCGGGACCGACGGGCCGGTCGGCCGACATCGCCGACCCGCCCGCGGGCTGTGCCCCGGCTGCTACCGGCTCAGCACGTCGGCGATGCGCCACCGCCCGTCCACCAGCTCGGCGGTGACGACCAGCCGGGCGCCACTGGCGGCTCCCTCGGGCAGCTCGAGGTTGCGGATCGTCTGGTCCACGAACACCAGCACCTCCGCGCGACTCCCCCGCAGGCTCTGCACGGCCGACTCCCGCACCGTGGCGGTGACCGTCGCCTGCTGGGCCGGAGCCAGCTCCCGCACGGTGGTGAACTCCTCACGGAACCGGTCGGCGAAGGCGCCGACGACGGCGTCCTGCGCGGCGCGCTCGTCGGCGTCGAGCGAGTCGAACGCGTAGCCGTAGGTCCGCTCGACGGCCGCGTTGACGTCGCCGAGCAGCCGGGCGGTGCTCTCCTGGTCGACCAGCGCGGTGTTCGCGGCCGGGCCGCGCAGCTCGTCCGCCTGGGCCGCCATCGCCACCGCAGCACCGAGGCCGAGCAGGCCGACCACGGTCGCGACGACGGTGGTGCGCACCGGCCTCGCCATCAGGCCCCGCCACACGTGGACCGCCTGCGCGCGCGCCCGCTCGCCGCGCACCGCCGTGCCCCTCGGTCGGCCCGGGCCGCCGCTGGGCGCCGGGTCCTCGGGGACGGCGGGAGGGTCGCCGGCGGCCCGGTCCTCCGGCTCGGCGGCGGCCGAGGTCTCCGGATCGGTCCCCGACTCCGCCGGAACCGGCGCAGCTGCGGTGTCGGGGACAGGCGCGCTCGTCGCAGCAGGACCTGCGGCGGCAGCGGGCCGGCGGCCGCGGGTCACGGGTTGAGCCCGATCACGCGCACGCCGCTGGCCTTCCAGCCCTCGTCGGTGCGGGTCATGACGATCTCCAGTCGTTGCCGGTTGGTCACCGGCTCCCCGTCGGGCGGGGTGGTGAGGATGTCGGCAGACACCAGGACCGTGGCGGTGCCGCCGGCGAGGTCGAGCGTCGCGACGGCGGAGTCCAGCGGGCGGGCCTCCGTGCTCCGCCGGGCCTGCTGGATGGTCTCCACGAACGCCGCGCGGCTGCGCGTCAGCTCGGCGAGCAGCGGCCCGGTCGCCACCTCCTCCCACCGGTCGATGCCCTCCTCGGCCGTGTCCGGGGACAGGGTGTTGAGTACCGCCGCGGCGTTCTCGGCGTCCAGCCGGACGGCGTCCCGGGCGCGGGCCACGCCCGCGTCCTCCGACCCGGCGGCCAGGGCGAGCGCCACGCCGAACCCGGCGGCGCACAGCACCCCGCACAGCGCGAGGACGAGCGCGCCGGTGGCGAGCCGACGCCACAGCGGGCCGGCCGCCCCGGCCCCGGGTGACCCGCGGGACGGGTCGAGGGCGGGCTCGATGTCGGTCACGGTCATCGCTGCGCCTCCAGTGGTCCGGCGATCGTCGCCGGGGGGCCGGGGAGCGCGGGGGCGCCGGCCAACCCGGGGACGTCGTCGTCCTGCCCGGCGGACAGGCGGGTGCCCGTGGGCCGGAACCCGCCGGGCTCGGTCGGTTCGGGGGCCGGACCGTAGTCGGGGGCGTTCCCGTCGCCCCGCACCCCGATGGGGCTGGGGGAGGTCTCCGCGCAGCGCGCATCGTAGTTGGCGGGCATGTCGTCGGAGGTCTCCGACCCCGGGCGGCGCACCGTGCCCTCGTAGCCACGGGTGCACACGGGCGGCTCGGCCAGGTTGAGGTCGAGCTGGATGTTGCCGATGCCGTCCTCGGGCACCACGCTGAAGCTGCCCGCCGACATCACCGGGAAGGTGACCAGCAGCTGGCGCAGCCCGTCGGTCCGGGGCTCCAGCAGGCGCGAGGTGGTCAGCAGGTCGGCGAGCAGGCCCTCCAGGGGTGCACCGGTGTCGGTGAGCACGTTCCGGACCTCGCCGGCGAGCTGCGGCAGCGTCCGGACCAGCCCGCGCAGGTCGGGGTCGGAGGTCCGCAGCTGCTCGGCGACCAGCCGCAGGTCGTCGCTGAACGAGCGGACCTGCGGAGCCAGGTCGTTCTGGGTCTGCAGCACGGTGCGGGCGTCGCGGATCAGCTGCAGCGTCGGGTCCTTCGCCTCGATGGCCGCCCGGGTCAGGGCCTGGCCGTCCACCACCAGCGACCGCAGCGCCGGACCGGTGTCGGAGAACGCCAGACCCAGCTCCTCCACGACCGTGCTCAGGTCGTCGAGCGGCACCGATCGGACGAGGCCGTCGGCACTGGCCACCACCTGCTCGATCGGCAGCGGGACGCTGGTCCGGCCCACCGGGATGATCGATCCGTCCGCCAGGGCCGGGCCGCCGGTGGCGTCCGGGCGCAGGTCGACGTACTGCTCGCCGACCGCCGAGCGGTTGACGACCACCGCGGACGCCGAGGCCGGGATGTCCGGGCCACCGCGGTCCATCCCCAGGACCGCGGTGACCCCGCCGGGGCGCAGCTCCAGCCGGTCGACCCGGCCCACCGGGACGCCGCGGTAGGTGACCTCCGCGTTGGCGAAGATCCCGCCGGACTCGGCGAGCTCGACGTCGACGCGGTAGCCGTCCAGGCCGACGAACCGGCCCAGGTCGGCGTAGCGGATGCCGGTGTAGGAGACGCCGAGCACAGCGATCAGCAGGAAGACCGTGACCTGGATCCGGACGGTGCGGGTGAGCATCAGCCACCTCCGATGACGGAGCCGACGAGGTCGCCGAGGCCGCCCTGCCCGCCGCCGCCGGGCAGGGCGGGGATCGGGACGGGCGGGATCTCCCCCGGTGAGGCCGGCGATGGCTGCTCGACGCCACCGGCCTGCGGCCCGCCCAGGATCCCCGGGTCGAGGATCGGCTGCTGGGTCCGGCCGAGATTGCCGAGGATGTCGGTGAGGTCCCCGGTGACCCGGAGGAAACCGTCCACGTAGTCGCCCTGCTCGGCCCGGATGTACTCGTCGTGGAACGGGTAGGTGGGCACGACGGAGAGGCTCACGGCCAGGTCCTCGGCCGAGACGGCCAGCTGCTCGAGCGTGGGGGTGAGCAGCCGCAGGTCCTCGACGACGTCGTCATGGCTGCGGTTGATCACGTCGACCCCGACGTCGCTGAGCCGGTCCAGCGACGCCAGCATGCCGACCAGCTCCGTGCGCTGGGACTCCAGGACGGCGAGGCCCGGGCCGATCCCCTCCAGCACCGCGGCGATCTGCCCGGTGCGGGCCTGCAGCTGCCCGCCGAGCGCGTTGAGCGAGTCGAGCGCACGCACGATCTCCGTGCGCTGCTCGTCGAGCCCACCCACGAAGGTGTCGAGGTCCCCGAGCAGGGCCCGGACCTCGGTCTCGTTGCCCTCCAGGGCCGCGTTCACCTCCTGGGCGATCGTGCGGACCTGCTCGACGGCGCCACCGTTGAGGACCATGGACAGCGCGCCGAGAACCTCCTCGACCTCCACGCCGCGGTCGGTGGCGGCCAGCGGGACGACGGTGCCGGGGGCGATCCGGCCCGTCGCCCCCTCGGGCACGGAGATCGACACGTACTTCTCGCCGAGCAGGCTCGTCTGCTGCAGGCTGAAGGTCGCGTCCTGGGGCACCGCCACGTCGCCGGGCAGGGTGACGAGCACGTCTGCGGTCCACCCGTCCGCGGCCAGCGCGACGGACTCGACGCGGCCGACCTCGACCCCGTCGACCTTGACCATGGACCGTGGCACGAGGTCGAGCACGTCCTGGAACTGGACCGTCACCGTGTAGGGCCGGTCGCCGACGTCCGCGCCGCCGGGCAACGGGAAGTCGTACACGCCGCCGCTGCCGCAGCCGGCGAGCAGCACCGCGAGCGGGAGCGCGACGAGTGCGGATCGGAGCCGACTCATCGGCTGCCCCCTTCGGGCTGGTAGAGGCCCGTCCGCTCGTCGCCGGGCTCGGGGAACAGCGACAGCGGCAGCGACCCGAGGTCACCGGTCTGCAGCGCCGTGAGCACCTCGGTCCCGGTGGGCAACCGGACGACGTCGTCGAGCACGTTCTGCACCGGCCGGCACAGGTCCTCGACCTCCTCGGTGACCTGTCCCTCGGGCTCGGGCAGGATCCGGTCCACCAGATCGCAGGCGGTCAGCAACGGCGGGTAGGCCAGCTCGTTGACGTTGAGCCGGGCGTGCAGGGTGCCGCTGGACGGGTCGTAGGTGTTGAGCAGGTTGTTGAACGCCATCGGCCCGACGTCCAGGATCTCGGCGAGCGCGTCGCGTTGCTCGACCAGCACCCCGGTGACCGACACCAGCTGCTCGACGTCGGTGTCGAGCGCCTCGCGGTTGTCGGCGACGAACCGGGCCAGCGTGCCGAGCGCGGCCGCGCCCTCGCGCAGGGCCGCGTCGAGCTGCGGGCGGTCCTCCTCGAGGAAGCCGCTGACCTGCGCCAGCTGCTCGGTGAAGGCGCGGACGTCGTCGTCGTTCGCCGCCAGCGTGCTGGTGAACTCCTGCAGCCCGGCGATGGTCCCGAACAGCTCCTCGCGCGACCCGGACAGCGTGGCGGTCGCCCCGGACAGCTCGGTGATCGTGTCGCCCAGCAGCACACCGTTGCCGTCCAGGTTGTCGGCTCCCACCTGCAGCAGCTCCGACAGCGCCCCGTCGCGGTTGGCGCCCTCGGGGCCCAGCGCGGTGGTCAGGTCGTCGACCGACGAGACGATCTCGTCCAGCTCGACCGGCACCGCGGTGCGCTCCAGCGGGATCACCGCCCCGTCGGCGAGCCGCTCGCCGCCGGTGTAGGCCGGGGCGAGCTGCACGTACCGGTCGGCCACGAGGGTGGGGATGACCACGGCCGCGAGCGCGTCGGCGGGGACGTCCCATCCGTCGTCGAGCTCCAGCTCGGCGCGGACCCGGTCACCCTCGGGCACCACCTCGGCGACCCGGCCGATCGGGACACCCAGCACCCGCACGTCGGACCCGGCGTAGAGGCCCACCGCCGAGCCGAAGTAGGCGGTGACCCGCCGCGGCTCGGCCCCGCCGAGGGCCGCGGCGGCGCCGACCGCGACCAGCACCGCGATCGCACCGACCGCGATCGGGCGGGCGTGCTGTTCGATCCAGGACCCGGCGCTCACAGCGTGCACCCCTCGGAGTTGATCGGGCCCACCGACGGGGGCGCGATGTTGCAGAAGTACGCCTCGAACCAGCGGCCGTTGCCGATGATGTTCGCGCCCACCCGGATGACCGGTGCGAGACGCTCGATCCCGAGGGCGAGGTTGTCGCGGTTGCGCTGCAGGATCGTGGTGATCCGCTCCAGCTCGGCCAGTGCCGGGCCGATCTGCTCGCGGTTGTCCTCCACCAGCCCGGTGAACTGCGCCGACATCCGGCGCGCACCGGCGAGGAAGGAGTCGATCGCCTCCTGGCGCCGGGACAGCTCGGCCAGCAGGAGCTCGCCGTCGGAGAGCAGCCGCGCGAAGGTCTCGTCCCGGTCCGCGAGCACGCCGCTGACCGTGTTCGCCCCGTCGAGCAGCGAGGCGATCTCGGCGTCCCGGCTGGAGATGGTGCGGGAGAGCCGGGACAGCCCGTCGAGTGCCCCGCGGACCTCCTCCGGGGAGTCCGCGAACGTGTCCGCCACCACCCGCATGCCCTCGGCGAGCTGCGCGGTGTCCAGCTCGCCCACCGTGTCGCTGAGGCCCTCCAGCGCCTGGGTCACGTCGTAGGGCGAGCGGGTGCGCTCCAGCGGGATCGTCGCGCCGGGTGCCAGGGCGGCCGATCCGGCGGGCTCGATCGACAGGTACTTCTGACCGAGCAGGTCCTTGATCTCGATGGAGGCCGAGCTGGCGTCACCGACCCAGGCCTCGTCGGCGGTGAAACCGACCCGAACGCGGTCCCCGGCCAGCTCGATCGACTCCACGCGGCCGACGCTGACCCCGGCGACCCGGACCTCGTCGTCGTCGCGCAGCCCGGCCGCCTCGGAGAACTCGGCGCGGTAGCTGGGACCGCTCCCGATCACCGGGAGCTCGTCGACGAAGAAGGCACCGAGGATGAAGGCGACGATGACCGTCAGACCGATCACCGCCGTGGGGATCCGGTTGCCCTCGAGGAGGAACCTCATTGCACGCACCTCGGCTGCGGCGCCAGCACCGTGGCGTCCGGGTAGATGTCGGTGAGCTGGACCGGCTCGATGCCCATCGCCGACCAGCCGATCTGGGTGGACACCGAGCACAGGAACAACGAGAAGAAGCCGCCACCCTGGCTGAAGTTGCGCACCATCTTCTCGGCCTTGATCGGCAGGTTCTGCAGGGCGGGCTCGATCTCGCCCTCCTGGTCGGCCAGCCGGCGGGACAGGTCGCCGAGCGCGGCGATGTCGCTGCGCAGCGCGGGACGGGCCTCGTCGAGCAGGCCGGCGGTCGTGTCGGTCAGCTCCCCCAGTGCCGCCACCGCGTCGCCGATCGGGCGGCGGTCCTCGGCCAGCCCGCTCACCAGCTGCTGGAGCTGGGTGAGCACCGCGCCGAGCTCGGTGTCCCGGTCGGCGACGGTGCCCAGCACCTCGTCGAAGTTGGTGATCACCTCGCCGATCACCGCGTCGCGGTCGGCGATCGCGCCGGTCAGGTCCGCGGTGCGGGTGAGCAGGCTGCGGATGGTGCCGCCCTCACCCTGCAGCACCTGGATGATCTCGTAGGAGAGCTGGTTGACCTCCTGCGGCGAGAGCGCCTGGAACAGCGGCCGGAACCCGTTGAGCAGGGCGGTCAGGTTGAGCGGGCCGGTGGTGCGCTCCAGCGGGATGGTCGCGCCGGGGTCCAGCGCCGGTCCGGGGGCGGGGTCGCCGCGCCCGATCGCCAGGTAGCGCTGGCCCACCAGGTTGCGGTAGCGGATCGCGGCCGTCGAGGTCCCCGGCAGCGACCGGTCGGCGAGCACCGTGAACCGCACCTCGGCCAGGGTCTGCTCGACCACCCGGATGTCCTCGACGGACCCGACGCGGACTCCGGCGATCCGCACGTCGTCGCCCTCGACCAGGCCGGTGACGTCGGTGAACCGCGCTGTGTAGCTCGTCCGGTCCCCGGGGCTGTAGTTGGTGATGACGATCGCCAGACCGGTCGTGGCCACGGCCGTGACCACGATGAACACGAGCATCTTCACCAGCGGTGCGACGACCCCGCGCAGGTCGACACTCATCGTCCGCCTCCGATCAGATTCGCCACGGGGTCGGTCTCGCTCTGGTAGCGCTGGGGCAGCGGATGGTTGGACCCGTCCTCGATCGGCCCGCCGGGCAGCGAGTACTCGGGGTGCTCCCCACCGGCGTACTGCGAGGCGTTGATCCCCTCCGGCGGTCCGGGGACGCAGTACGGGGCCCGGTCGTCGAGGTAGCGGGCCTCGTCCTGGCCCGGCAGGTACTTGCCCCGGCTGCCGCCGACCTCGATGTCGAGGTAGAGGCCGGGGAACTCGCGCCCGCCGCCCCACAGGCGGGCGAGCCGCCCGTCCATCACGGCGAGGTTGTCGAAGGTGCAGGCGAACACGGGTGAGTACCGCGCGAGCAGGCCCAGGGTCGGGTTGGCCGCTGCCGCCAACTCGACGACGGTGGTGCCGTTGAGGTCGAGGAACTGCGTCAGGTCGTCCGACGCCGCGGTGACAGTGGGATAGAGCGCGGCGAGCTGCGCCTCCAGCTCGGCGACGGTCCGGCTGGTGACGGTCAGGTCCTCGGCGGCGTCGAGCAGGTCCGGGGCCGCGTCGGTGTAGAGGTCGGCGGTGTCGGCCAGCCCGCTGATGTCGGCCTGCAGGTCCGGCAGGACGGTGTTGAGCTCGACGAGGTAGTCCTGCAGCAGCACCGCCGTCTCCCCCAGGTCCGCGCCGTTGCCCGACAGCGCCGTGGACACCGCGTTGAGCGTCATCGCCAGGTCCTGGGGCTGGACCTGGCGCAGCAGCGGGAGCAGGCCGTCGAGCAGGCGCTGCAGCTCGATCGCGCTCGAGGAACGGTCGAGGCCGATGACCGCGCCCTCCGCCAAGGGTGCCGTCGTCGTCCCCGTGGTCTCGAGGTCGACGAACCGCGGACCGAACAGGGTCTTGGGCACCAGCCGGGCGGACACGTCGGCCGGGATCAGATCCACGACCGCCGGGTCGAGTCCGAGGCGCACCTCGACCAGCCCGTCACGCTGGGCGATGGACTCGACGGCGCCGACGATCAGTCCGTCGAGCTTGACGTCGGCGGACTCCTCGAACTGGTCGGGCAGCTCGGTGAGCTGCAGGGTCACCGGCACGACCGGGGTGAACGCCTTCTCGTAGAGCGCCACGGTGAGCACCACCGCCCCGATGACCATGGCGATGAACCCGACTCCGAGCAGCCGTATCGCGGTCCGGCTCCACTCCCCGCTCATCCGGCGATCCGGACCGTGGTCGTGGAACCCCAGATGGCCAGGCTCAGCATCAGGTCGAGCAGCGTCACCACGACCAGCGAGGTGCGCACCGCGTTGCCGACGGCGACGCCGACCCCGGCCGGCCCGCCCCTCGCGGTGTAGCCCGCCCGACAGTGCACCATGATCACCACCACCGCGAAGAGGAGGACCTTGCCGAAGGACCAGAGCACGTCGCCCGGCGGGAGGAAGAGCTCGAAGTAGTGCTCGTAGGTGCCGGCCGACTGCCCGTAGAAGACGGTCGTGACGACCTGCGAGGAACCGTAGGAGGACACCAGCCCGATCACGTAGATGGGGACCACGGCGACCAGACCGGCGACGACGCGGGTGGTCACCAGGAAGGGCAGGCTCGGCACGGCCATCACCTCGATGGCGTCGATCTCCTCGGAGATGCGCATCGCACCCAACTGAGCGGTGAACCCGCAGCCGACGGTGGCCGACAGCGCGATGCCGGAGACCAGCGGCGCGATCTCGCGGGTGTTGAAGTAGGCGGTGATGAAGCCGGTCAGCGCCGAGGCACCGATCTGGTTGAGCGCGGCGAAGCCCTGCAGGCCCACGACGCTGCCGGTGAAGAAGCACATCGCGGTGACCACGCCGACGGTGCCGCCGATCACCGCGAGCGCACCGGAGCCGAAGCTGACCTCGGCCAGCAGCCGGATCACCTCGCGCTTGTAGCGCCGCACGGTGCGCGGTCCCCAGGCGAGGGTCCGCAGGAAGAACAGCATCTGGCTGCCGAGGTCGTCCAGCCACCGGACGGGGGCACCGGCGGCGCGCCGCAGCCGCGGGTCGACGAGCAGGCGCAGGTTGTCGCGTTCGGCGGACATCACGATCCCTTGGGCGGGACGACCTGCAGATAGATCGCCGTGAGGATGAGGTTGAACAGGAACAGCAGGAGGAAGGTGATGACCACCGACTGGTTGACCGCGTCCCCTACGCCGCGGGGGCCCGGCGGGGTGTTGAGGCCCCGGTAGCTGGCGACGATCCCGGCGATCAGCCCGAAGAGTGCCGCCTTGATCTCACCGATCACGATGTCGGAGAGCTGCGAGAGCGCGGAGAACGACGCGATGTACGCCCCGGGCGTGCCGCCCTGCAGCACCACGTTGAAGAAGTAGCCGCCCAGCACGCCCACGACGCTGACCATCGCGGAGAGCACGACCGCGACCAGCATCGCGGCCAGCACCCTGGGGACGACGAGCCGCTGGATGGGGGAGATGCCGAGCACCTCCATCGCGGCGATCTCCTCGCGGATGGTGCGGGCGCCGAGATCGGCGCAGATCGCCGAGCCGCCCGCCCCCGCGATCAGCAGCGCGGTGACGACCGGCGCCGCCTGCTGGACGATCGCCAGCACGCCCGCCGACCCGGTGAACGACTGTGCACCCAGCTGCTCGGTCAGCGACGCCAGCTGCAGGGCGATCACCGCGCCGAACGGGATGGACACCAGCGCGGCCGGCAGCATCGTCACGC
The DNA here is from genome assembly GCF_058448985.1 of Pseudonocardia sp. DxW. Classification (NCBI taxonomy): domain Bacteria; kingdom Bacillati; phylum Actinomycetota; class Actinomycetes; order Pseudonocardiales; family Pseudonocardiaceae; genus Pseudonocardia; species Pseudonocardia sp. DxW. The sequence continues at coordinate 248,884 of NZ_JBZFLK010000010.1, forward strand.
TCGCGACGAACCAGGACTGCTGGATGAACTCCTTGGTCTGGAACGGGGGGCGGAACAGGGCCCGGCCGACCTCCCGCGCGAGCGCCAGGAGCTGCCCGACCTCCTGCAGGGCTGTGCTACCAGGGAATCGACCTGCTGCGGTCACCGCGTCCCCTCGTTCCGCTCGTGGCCCGGAGATGGACCGTGATGCTGGTCTCAACGGGCCGGGCAGGCGGAGGTAACGGGCATCGCCCAAAATGGTTAGCTGCGGTTAACGCCGGGGTGCGCTCGGCGACAGTTGCGCGACGGGGAAGCCGCGTCAGCGCACCGCGGAGCGCGGGTCGACGTCCGAGCCGAGCCGGGCGCGCAGAGCCGGGTCCGTACGGGCACGGTCGAGCAGGTCGAGAACCAGCAACGGGTCGGCGTCGAGCCGGTCGACCGGCAGCGGCAGCCCGCCGCTCCAGGTCGGGGCCTCCTCGGCCGACCAGGGCCCGCGCGTCCCCCGTCGACGCAGCGCAGGCGCGCTCGTCACCACCCCGATCAGGCGGCCTCGGTACGGCGCCCGGGCCACGACGGACACGACGGAGTCCCAGTCCACGGCCACCGAGCCGGACGGCGAGCGGTACTCGATCCCGGCCGGGACGACCACCAGCGCCTCGGCCCCGCGCAGCCGGCGGACCGCGGCCGCGACCGGCCAGGTGGCGCCGAGCAACCCGACGCACGCCACGACCCACGCCGGGCCGGGCGCTAAAAGCAGAGCCCCGGCGGTGAGGGCGAGCGCTCCCGCCGCGACGGCCGAGGCGACGGCGACGCCACGGGCCCCGGGCACGGCGACGCCGTCCTCGTCGAAACGCTCGGAGCGCCCGCGGACCACGGTCAGCCGCCGCGGTCGGTGCGCGGCCGCGGCGACGATCCCGATCATCGCGGAGCCGACGAGCGCCACCCCGGCGAGCACGAGCACCGACCCGATCACCGACCCGACGTCGTCGCGACCGATGCTCACCACACCCGTCCAGAGCAGCAGCGCACCGAACCCGACGACGCACCCCGAGCGCACGACGAGCCCGAACACCGACCGCTTCGGCCACTCCGCGGGCCAGCGCACCCCGGCCACGGCTTCGGACATCGCGCCTCCCGCGTTCGGATGTCGACACCGTATCGGACCCGGTCTCGTGCCGGACCGGGTCCGGCCTCGTTCACAGCGTGCGCGAGATGATCTCCTTCATGATCTCGTTGGTCCCGCCGTAGATCTTCTGCACCCGCTGGTCGGTCCACGCACGGGCGATCCGGTACTCGCTCATGTAGCCGTAGCCGCCGTGCAGCTGCACGCATTCGTCGATCACGCGCATCGCACGCTCGCTGGTCCACCACTTGAGCATCGCGACCGTCGGGATGTCGAGCTCCCCGGCGAGGTGCTTGGCGATGCAGTCGTCGAGGAACACCCGGCACACCCGGGCCTCCGTCGCGGCCTCGGCCAGGGTGAAGCGGGTGTTCTGGAACGAGAAGACCTCCCGGCCGAACGCCGAGCGATCCTTGGTGTAACGGACGGTCTCCCGCACGGCCATCTCCATCGCGGCCACCGAGGTGATCCCGATGAGCAGCCGCTCCTGGGGAAGCTGCTGCATCAGCTGGACGAAGCCCTGGCCCTCGTTACCGCCGAGCAGGTTCCCGACCGGAACGCGGACGTCGTCGAAGAACAGCTCGGCGGTGTCCTGGCCCTTGAGCCCGACCTTGTCCAGGATCCGCCCGCGGCGGAAGCCGGCGCGGTTCGCCTCCACGACGAGCAACGAGATCCCCTGCGCACCCGCCGCGGGATCGGTCTTGGCCACCACGAGGACCACGTCGGCCTGGCCCCCGTTGGTGATGAACGTCTTCGCCCCGTTGACCACGTAGTCGTCGCCCTCGCGGACCGCCTTCGTCTGCACGTTCTGCAGATCGGATCCGGTGCCCGGCTCGGTCATCGCGATGGCGCCGACCCACTCGCCGCTGGCCATCTTCGGCAGCCAGTCGAGCTTCTGCTGCTCGGTCCCGTAGGCGAGCAGGTAGTGCGCCACGATCGCGTTGTGCAGGGCCACTCCCCAGCAGCTGTCCCCGCAGGCGGCCTGTTCCTCGATCAGCACGGTCTCGTGCGCGAAGTTGCCGCCCCCGCCGCCGTACTCCTCGGGGATCGACAGGCACAGCAGGCCGACCTCCCCCGCCTTGTTCCACAGCTCGCGGTCGACCTGCTTCTGCTCCATCCAGCGGTCCTGATGGGGTGCGAGCTCCTTCTCGCAGAACGTGCGGGCCATGTCGCGGAAGTCGTCGAGGTCGGTGTTCATCCACGGGGATCGGGTGGCGCTCATGGTTCCTCCGGAAAGGGGGATGGATCAAAACGTCAGGCCGGGCGGCCCGGCGCGACGGGAAGGTGGGCGAGACCGCGGAACGACAGGCCGGGTCGCCAGGTCTCCGGGCCGGCGGCGGCCAGCTCGGGGAACCGGGCCAGCAGGCGGGGGAACAGCTCGACCGCCTCCAGCCGGGCCAGCGGTGCACCCAGGCAGAAGTGCAGGCCACCGCCGAGCGAGAGGGGCGCGGCCTGACGGCGGGTGATGTCCAGGGAGTCCGGATCGGTGTAGACCTCCGGGTCACGGTTGCCGGCGCCGAGCAGCATCAGGACGACCTGGCCTGCCGCGACCTCGATGTCGGCGACCACGGTGTCGACCAACGCCGTCCGGCCGTCGGTCTGCACCGGGGCGTCGAACCGCAGCAGTTCCTCCACGGCGGACCCGGCCAGGCCGGGACGCTCACGCAGCAGGTCGGCCTGCCCCGGCGCCGCGAGCAAGGCCGTCAGCCCGTTGCCGATCAGGTTCGTCGTGGTCTCGAAGCCCGCCGCGAACAGGAGGATCGCGGTTCCGACGCACTCGTCGTCGTCGAGCTGGTCCTCGCCGCGCGCGGTGGCGAGCCGGCTGAGCAGGTCGTCGCCCGGACGTCGTCGCTTCTCGACGAGCAGGTCGCCGACGTAGGCGGCGAGCTGGTCCTCGGCGCGGACCGCGGCCTCCACCGCAGCGACGTTCGCGCTGGGCTCCAGCGGGGCGACCAGGTCCCGCACCCACGGCGCGGCGACCGCGAGGTCGACGTCCGGGACACCCAGCAGGTCGCCGATCACCCCGACCGGCAACGGCAGGGCCAGTTCGGTGACGACGTCGACCACGTCGCGACCGGCGAACCCGTCGAGCAGCGCGGCGATCCGCCGCACGACCGCTGGGCGCAGCGCCTCGACGTGCCGGGGGGTGAACACCGACGACACCAGCCGCCGCAGCCGGGTGTGGTCGGGCGGGTTGCGGAACAGCATGGTCCGGCGGAACCGGCGCAGGGCCTGCCGACGCAGGTCCTCGGGAACGGCGGCGAGCTGGAAGCCCAGCGACTCGTCCACCTTGCCCAGCGCGCGGTCGCGCAGCGCCGCCTCGCAGTCGCGGTACCCGCTGAGCACGAGCAGGCCGGCGGCGGTCCGCAGGCGCGGTGCCTGTTCGCGCAGGCGCCGGTACCCGGCGTACGGTCCGGGCGCCCCGTGGTCGGTGAGCAGTACCTCCACGAGCACCTGCTCCGCGTCCGGGTCGGCCCCCGCGAGCCCCTGTGCGATCACGCGGTGAGCCGGGTCAGGCGCAACGGGAGCCCGTCGGCCGGCACGGGCAGCGACGTGTTGTCCCAGCGGGGCCGGTACCCCGGCTCGACGCTCCACCGATAGGTCCGCAGCATCTCGTGCAGGATCGCGGTGACCTCCAAGGTGCCAAACGCCATCCCGATGCACTTGTGCACGCCTCCCCCGAACGGGATCCAGGCGTCGCGATGCGACCGGTCCTCGTTGCGGGGCTCGGCGAACCGGTCCGGGTCGAAGGTGTCGGGATCGGTCCAGCAGCCGGGGTCGAAATGGTTGACCGCGCCGGCGACCACGACCAGCGTGCCCCGGGGGATGTGGTGGCCCAGCAGGGCGGTGTCCGCGACCGTGCGGCGCATGACGACCGGGACGGGGGCGACGAGCCGCAGCGACTCCTTGACCACCAGGTCGAGCGAGCGCAGGGTCCTCGACGCGGCCATGTCCAGTGGTGCGTCTCCATGGGCGAGCGACTCCTCGCGCGCCCGTTCCTGCCACTGCGGGTTCGCCGCGAGGTAGTACGCCGCGGCGGCGCAGGTGATCGTGGAGGTGTCGTGCGCCGCCATCATCAGGAAGATCATGTGATTGATGACGTCGGCGTCGCTGAAGGCCTCCCCGTCCGGGGTACGGGCCTCGCACAGCGCGGAGAACAGGTCCTGCCCCGGCTTCGCGCGCTTGGCCGGCAGGTTCTGCGCGAAGTAGCCCTCCAGGACCGCCCGGCCACGCAGCCCCGCGCGCCAGCGGGTGCCGGGGACGTCCCACCTCACCAGCGCGCTCGCCGCGCGCACGCAGTCGACGAAGGCCCGATTGATCCGCTCGGTCTCCGGGCCCGTGCGCTCGTCCATGAAGACCCTGGTCGCGACGTCGAGGGTCAGGCGCTTGAGCTCGGGGTAGATCCGGACCGGCCGGTCGGTGGGCCAGGTCGGCACGGTGTCGCGGGCGCACGGGACCGTCTGGTCGAGGTAGCCGGCGAGCCGGTCGGCCGTGAAGGCCTGTTGCATGACGCGGCGGTGGGCGCGGTGCTCGTCGAAGTCGAGCAGCATCAGACCGCGCCCGAAGAACCGGTCGATCAGGTAGCGCCACCCGTCCTGGGAGTAGGCCTTGTCGGCGTTGGTCAGCACCGCCCTGGTGGCGTCCGGACCGGCGGCCATCACCACGCGTTCGCCCAGGAAGCCGGCCCAGGACACCGGCCCGTAGCGGGCGTGCCGGGCACGGGTGAAGTCGCTTCCGAACCGGATGTACTCGAGCGTGCGGCCGAGCACCGGCAGCCCCTGGTCACCCGGAACGGCCGCCAGGCCGGGCGGCGCGGTCGCGAGATCGACCGGGCGACCCCGGACCGCACCGCGCAGCAGCGCGGCATCGGCGGAAGCCGGCAGCGGCGCCAGGAACACCGTGGACCACCGCTCGCGAGCCGCCCGGACCATCTGCGCAACCATGAGCACCTCCGGAGGAATGGATGACACCAAGCTAGACACAGAAGAGATACGTGTCCAGCTTCTTGACTCAGCGGGCTCTGGCGTCGAGACTCCGTGCATGGTCACCCGTTCCCTCGCCGAGCGGACCCACCGGCTCATGCGTGACGAGGCCCTCGACGTCGCGGCTCGTCTCCTCGTCACGGGTGGATGGCGGGGCCTGCGGTTGCAGGACGTCGCCGACCGGGTCGGGATCAGCAGGCAGACCCTCTACAACGAGTTCTCCAGCAAACAGGGCCTGGCCGGAGCCCTGGTCCTCCGGCTGACCGAGCAGTTCCTCGACAGTGTGGAGGTGGCCCTCGGCGGCGAGCGGGATCTCTACACGGCCTGGGTCGCGGCCATACGGATGACCGTCCGCCGGGCCGGCGACGATCCCCTGCTCCGCGCCATCCTGACCGGCCACGGCAGCGAGGAGCTCCTCCCCCTGCTCACCACGCAGAGCGAGCCGGTCGTGCAGGCGGCGGGCAACCGGGCGAGCACCTTCCTGCTGCGACGCTGGCCCGATCTGGACCCGCGCGACGTCGCCACCGCGTCCGAGGTGGCCACCCGGCTCGCCATCAGCCACATCGTCACCCCCCTGCACGACGCGTCGACGGTGGCCGAGCAGATCGCGACCGTGGTGACACGCTTCCTCGGCCAGGATCCGGAGACCGGCGCGGCCATGTAGGGGGTCGCGCCGTCAGCGGCGCCTCAGCGCCTGGGGCCCGCGTCGGCGTCGCGACCCACCACGGCCTCGGTAGCAACGGCGGACCCAGCCGTGTGGGCGCCGCAAGACGGAAGGACCGTTGCCGGACTCGCGACCGAGCAGGCCGGCAGCTACCGATGGATCCGGCCCGGCCCAGATCGGCCGGAAAGGTCTGATCTGCCGGTCAGACCGCCGCGGGAGCGGCGTCGCTGGAGTGGCCGGGGGCGAGGGAGGCGTCGGGATCGAGGGCGACCGCGGCGTTGTTGACCGCCGTGGCGACCTCCCCGAAGCCGACGGAGATCAGCTTGACCTTGCCGGGGTAGGTGGTGACGTCGCCGGCGGCGTAGATCCCGTCCAGGTTGGTGCGCATGGCGGTGTCGACGCGGATGGAGCGGCCGTCCAGCTCCAGACCCCAGTCCTTGATCGGGCCGAGGTTCATCAGGAAGCCCAGCGCCGCGACCACGACCTGCGCCGGGAGCACCTGCGACTCGGCGCCCTTCACCCGCACCTCGACCCCCTCGACGTGGCCGTTGCCGTGCACGGCGTCGACCGCGGCGTCGAGCACCAGCCGGCAGGCGCTGTCCTGGAGCAGCCGAACGGAGTGCTCGTGGGCCCGGAACTGCTGCCGGCGGTGGACCAGCGTGACCGAGGTGGCGCGGGGCAGGGCGGCGAGCGCCCAGTCGACGGCGGAGTCCCCGCCACCCACGACCACCACGTCCTTGCCGTCGAGCACGTCGAGGCGCGGTACGAAGTAGCACAGCCCCCGGTCGAGGAAATTCTCCGCCGGGCACGGAAGTGGCCGCGGGGTCACCGTGCCGACCCCACTGGTGATCACGATGGCCCCGGCACGGATCCGCCGTCCGGTGGCCGTGCGGACGGTCCACCGCTGCCCGGAGCGCTCCAGCTCCACCGCCTGCTCACCCAGCACGTAGGTCGGGTCGAACTGCGCGGCCTGGCTCACCAGACCATCGACCAACTGTTGGCCCCGCACGGCGGGCAGACCCGCGACGTCGTAGATGTTCTTCTCCGGGTAGATCGCGCTGATCTGGCCACCGAGCTGCGGCTGGGCGTCGAGAACGGCGGTGCGCAGCCCGCGGAATCCGGCGTAGTAGGCCCCGTACAAGCCGGCCGGGCCGGCCCCGATCAGCAGCAGGTCGACGTCGATGTCGTCGGGCATGGTGAAGCGTCCTTCCGGCAGGTCAGTCGTCCTTCTCGAACCCGGCGACGAAGCTGGTGTCGGCCAGCACGTCCACGTTGGCCGATCCACCGGGCGACCCGACCTCCGCGAACAGGGACCTGGCCGACTCCTGGAACGGCTTCCACTCGGCGGTGACCTTCTGCGCCGGGACGATCGCCTCGACGGGACACACCGGCTCGCAGGCCGCACAGTCGATGCACTCGGTGGGATGGATGTACATCATCCGACCGCCCTCGTAGATGCAGTCGACCGGGCACTCCTCGATGCACGACTTGTCCATCACGTCGACACACGCCGCGCCGATCACGAAAGCCACGATTCCTCCTCAGGGTCGGTGGGTACGGCGGGGGGGGGGGGGGGGGGGGGGGGGGGGGGGGGCGGGGCGCGCGCCCCGGGGGGGGGGGGGGGGCCCCCCCGGCCGGGGGGGGGCGGGGCGGGCCCGGGG